>JAILRK010000059.1 GCA_024698225.1 Oscillospiraceae bacterium
GATCAAAATGCTTGAAAAGCATTTTGATAGCGCCGCAGGCGCGTAGGTATCGCATGAGACGACATGACGCGCTCTGCGCGGCATGAGCGTGCGAAGCACGCGCGATTTCAAATCAATCATTTTGATTTGAAATCAGTATGAAGCAAAGGCTCTTAACGCTTTAAAGGACGGGTCCGACGGACCCGTCCTTTGTATTTGTGTGGATTACCCTTTGAAATTTTCCGCGCATTCGGCAAGGCGGTCGATGATGCGGATGCCCTGCGGACATGCCGACTCACACTGACCACAGGCGATGCAGGCGTCGGCGACGTTGCCCTGCGCCGCAAGCTCCTGATAGTCCTTTGCGCCGCGCTCAATCTGTCCCCAGATGAGCTGCTTGTTGCGCGCAGAGAAGATGTCCGGAATCGGAATCCCCTGCGGGCAGCCCTCGGTGCAGTAGTGACATGCGGTGCAGGGGATGTGCTCGATTTTGCCCAGCGCCTCCTGCGCCGCGCGGATGGTCTCCTGCTCGGCGTCGCTCAGGGGCTTGAAGTCGCGCATGAACGAGAGGTTGTCGCGCATCTGCTCCTCATTGGACATGCCGGAGAGCACGGTCAGAATCCCGTCGAGCGAGGCGGCGAAGCGGATTGCCCACGACGCGCAGGACGCCTCGGGCGCAGCGGCCTGGAAAAGCTGCTGCACCTCCCGCGGCGGCTTGGCGAGCGCGCCGCCCTTGACCGGCTCCATGACCACGATGGACTTTCCGTGCCTGCGCGCCGTCTCATAGCAGCGGCGGGAGGCAATCTTCGGGTCCTCCCAGTCGGCGTAGTTGAGCTGAAGCTGCACGAACTCCGCGTCGGGGTTCTTCGTCAGCAGTTCGTCGAGCAGCTCGGGCGTGCCGTGGAAGGAGAAGCCCCAGTGGCGAATCAGGCCCGCCTGCTTCTGCTCGCGCACGTAGTCCCAGAGTCCATAGCGGTCGTAGAGCTCGTAGTTGTTGTTCTGAATCGCGTGGAGCAGGTAGTAGTCGAGGTAGTCCGTGCCAAGGCGCTTGAGGCTGGTGTGCAGCTCCTTCTTCGCCTCGTTGACGCTGAGCTTGCCGAGCCATGCGTTGAGCTTGCTCGCCAGCGTGTAGCTGTCCCGCGGGTGACGCTCCACCAGCGCCTTGCGCGTCGCCTCCTCGGAGCCGCTGTAGACGAAGGCGGTGTCGAAATAGGTCAGCCCCGCGTCGAGGAAGAGGTCCACCATGCGCTTCGTCTGCTCGACGTCGATGCCGAGCAGTTTTCTGGGCAGACGCATCAGGCCGAAGCCCAGCTTGGGGGTTGCTTCACCGAAGTATCGTTCCATTGTTTTCCCTCCTGTTCCGGATTGTTTTGGTTCTGCGGGTGTATGCGGAATGGTTGCGGGAGTTGCAGTGGTTCTTCTGTGTTTGGGAAGGGCTTGCGTTGTGCGTGCGCTAATTCCAGTACAGCAGCTTCACGGGTCCGCCGTGCAGGTGCTCTGCGCCGAAGCGCTCCATGCTCAGCACGCCGTCCTCAAGTGCGTCGCTGACGTTGAAGAAACGGTAGCCGCCCCCGGCACGGACGTAGGCGACGTAGTGCGGCGTCTGCCCCTCGCGGTAGCGGTACACGCCCATGCGGCTGTGCGCCGCGGCGGCGAGGGCCGCCGCCCTGCCATGGACTTCCTGTGCGCCGGGGATGCGGCGCTCCAGATAGCGGCGCAGGATGCGGTGCTGCGTGGGCCCCGGCACGCGCAGCCGGTGCAGCGCGTCCAGCTCGGCGATGACCTCGGGCAGCTCCGCCGTCTGCGCGTCATAGTGGAGCAGGTTGTAGACGGCGACGGGACCGCAGGCATTGATGCTGGCAGGGATGGTCCGGTAACGGTAGGCGCCCAGCGCGTTCTGGTCTCTGCAATAGCCGTCCCGCGTCCACGCCAGCGTCTCCGGAATTCTCTTCGCCCGCTCCAAGCGGCGCCTCCACCGGCGCATGCCGTACGCCCCCGCACAGCACGCGGCAGCGACAAGCAGCACAACGGCACACATCCCGCCAAGCCCCATCTTCCGTTCTCCTTTTCCCTGTTGTTTATGATACGGACAGCTCCCGCACCACCTGCTTCGTGCAGGCGATGAAGCGGCGCAGCATCTCCGGCGCCTCCGACAGCGAGCGCACGGCAAGCCCCAGCTCGCGCGAGGCGGCGGGCGAGACCGGCAGCGTCAGCACGTGCTCGGCGCGCCCCTTGAGCGTCAGCTCCGTCATCATGCTGATGCCGAGCCCGTGCTCCACCATGCTCACCACCGTCGCGTCGTCCACCACGGTGGGACGCACGTTCGCGTGGACGCCCTCCCGGTCAAAAATGCGCAGGATGTCCTTGTCAAAGCCCTGCGCGGGCATGAGAAACTCGCTGCCGTCAAACTCGTGCAAGGAAAATGTGCCGTCCCCCTTCACGGGATAGTCCTTTGGCAGCACGGCGTACATCGCGTCGTCCTTGAGGTGCACCCAGTCGTATGGGCCGGGCTCCTGGCGGCTGACAAAGATGACGTCCATCTTCCCCTGCAGCAGCAGGGTATAGGGCGCGTCCACATGGTCCGCCATACGGATGTCCACGTCCACGTTGGGGTTTTCCGCGCGGAAGGTCTGTATGATGGCGGGCAGCCAGTGCATGGCAAGACTGGCATAGGCGGCGACACGGATGGTCTCGCTGCGGGAGGCG
This sequence comes from Oscillospiraceae bacterium, assembly GCA_024698225.1. Lineage (GTDB taxonomy): Bacteria > Bacillota > Clostridia > Oscillospirales > Oscillospiraceae > Hominicoprocola. Next base: position 2,686 of record JAILRK010000059.1, read on the forward strand.
GACAGCCGCTCCACGGCGTCGTTGAGCGCCGTGCCTGCGCGCAAAAACGCGCGCATCAGCGGCACAAGCGCCTCTCCCTCTTCCGTCAGGCGCACGCCGTGGCGTCCGCGGTCCAGCAGCGGGAAGCCCACCTCCCGCTCCAGTGAGTTCATCATGTGCGTCAGCCCGGACTGTGTATACCCCAGCACCTCCGCCGCCTTGGTGAAGCTGCCAAGGTCCGCCGCCATCAATAGCGCCTCAAGCTTCTTGCTTTCCATGTTCCGTTCCTTTTCCATGAGGTTGTGTCATATTCGCTTCATCGTACCCGCTTCCGGGTCAAATGTCAAGACGCTGTGTGTTCTGCGCGTCGGCGCGGCTTGCCTGCTTCCCCAGCTCCCAGAACGCGACCGCGCTCGCCGCCGCGACGTTGAGCGAGTCCACGCCGCGCTGCATCGGGATGCGCACGGTGTAATCGCAGCGGGTGATGGTCGCCGCCGCCAGCCCGTCGCCCTCCGTGCCGAGTACGACGGCCAGGCGCGGCTCCGCCGCAACCGACGGGTCATCCACGCGGACGGAGGCGTCGCTCAGCGCCATGGCGGCGGTGCGAAAGCCCATGGCGTGCAGGCGCTCGCTCCAATCCGCGTCGACGTGCGTCCATGGGACCAGAAACACGTTGCCCATGCTCACGCGGACCGCACGGCGGTAGAGCGGGTCGGCGCAGCCACGGGTCAGAAGCACCGCGTCCATCCCCAACGCCGCCGCGCTGCGGAATATCGCGCCGACGTTGGTGGGGTTCATCACGTCCTCCAGCACCGCCACGCGCCGCGCCTGCGCGCAGACGCGCTCGGGCGTCGGCTCGGGTTTCCGCCGCATGGCGCAGAGCACCCCGCGCGTGAGTCGGAAGCCGACGAGCTGCGTCAGCACCTCCAGCGGCGCGGTGTAGACCGGCACGTCGCAGCGCGCGACAATCTCCCGCGCCTCGCCCTCGATGTGGCGCGGCTCCAGCAGCAGCGAGAGCGGCTCATAGCCCGCGTCCAGCGCGCGCTCGATGACCTTCGGGCTCTCCGCGATGAACCGTCCGCGCAGCGGCTCGTCATACCGCAGCAGCTCCCGCTCGGACAGACGCGCGTACACGTCCAGCTCCGGCGCGGAAAAGTCCGTGACGGCTGTGATTTTGTCCATAGTCTTCCTCCCCGGTCCGGTGGTCTGCTGAGCATTATACTACGCGGACAGACGGCGCGCAAGAGACACCCACGGCGCCGCGTTTGCAAAAAAGCCCATTCAGGCAGCGCAGTCGCTGCCCAAATGGGCTTTTTCATGCAGTTGTTCGGCTCAGACCAGCTCAATCATCGCCGTCTCCGCGGCGTCACCGCGGCGGACGCCGGTGCGGGTCAGGCGGGTGTAGCCGCCGTTGCGCTCAGCATAGCCGGGAGCGATCTCCTTGAAGACCTTCTTGACGACGTCCTCACGGGTGATGAACGTCATCGCCTGACGGTAAGCAGCCAGGTCGCCCTTCTTGCCGAGGGTAATCATCTTCTCGGCGAGGGGCTTGATCTCCTTGGCGCGGGTGACGGTGGTCTCCATCTTGCCCTTGTCCAGGAAATCGGTGACCTGCTGGCGGAGCATCGCACGGCGCTGATCGGTCGTCTTGCCGAGCTTACGAGTTCCGGGCATATCGTTTCCCTCCTTACGGAATCGAAATCAGTTAGTTGTTGTCCTCGCTGGCAAGGGAAAGCCCCATCATAGCGAGTTTGTTGATGACCTCTTCCAGCGACTTGCGGCCCAGGTTGCGGACCTTCATCATGTCGTCCTCGGTCTTCGAAATCAGGTCCTCAACGGTGTTGATGTTGGCGCGCTTGAGGCAGTTGAAGCTGCGCACGGACAGGTCGAGCTCCTCAATGGTGAGTTCGAGGACCTTGTCGCGCTGCGCCTCTGCCTTCTCCACCACGGTGGAGCGCGTGCTCATCGTGTCGCTGAGGTCTGTGAAGAGCGTGAAGTGGTCGCAGAGGATTTTCGCGCCGAGAGAAACGGCGTCGCGCGGACTGATGGTACCGTCTGTCCAGACCTCAAGCGTCAGCTTGTCAAAGTCGGTCATGTTGCCGACGCGGGTGTTTTCCACCGTGTAGTTGACCTTGTAAACAGGGGTGTAAATCGAATCCACCGGCAACAGGCCGATGATTGTCTGCGCGGGCTTGTTGCGGTCGGCGGGGACGTAGCCGCGGCCGTGGCTGAGCGTGATCTCCATGTTGAGCGTCGCGCCCGCATCCAGCGTGGCAATATGCAGATCGGGGTTGAGCACCTCCACCTCGCTGTCGCCCTTGATGTCACCTGCCGTGACCTCACAGGGACCGACCGCCTCGATGTAGACGGTCTTGGCACCATCGGTGCCTTCCAGCTTGGTGATGAGGCTCTTGATGTTCAGCACGATTTCCGTCACGTCCTCCTTGACGCCGGGGATGGTGGAGAACTCATGCTGTACACCCGCAATCTTGATCGTGGTAGCTGCCGTTCCGGGCAGGGACGAAAGCAGAATACGGCGCAGGGCGTTGCCCAGCGTGATGCCGTAGCCTCGTTCCAGAGGTTCCACTACAAACTTGCCGTAAGTGCCTTTTTCCGGATCTTCGATGCACTCGATCTGAGGCTTTTCAATTTCAATCAAAGCAGTTACCCTCCTTATTCAGTTTGTGACCATACGGTCAGGAAATGCAAGCGATGAGGGTTTACCGATTACTTCGAGTACAACTCGACGATCAGGTGCTCCTCGATCGGGAGATCGATGTCCTCGCGGGCGGGCATGCGAACGACCGTACCCTTGAGGGCGTTCTTTTCCTTCTCGAGCCACGTCGGAACAGTGAATACGGGGGCGTCTTCGCCGGTGAGGCGCTTGAACATCACGGAGGAGCGGCTCTTGTCGCAGACCTCGATCACGTCGCCGACCCGAACCAGATAGGACGGGATGTTGACGCGCTTGCCGTTGACCGTGAAGTGGCCGTGGCTGACCGCCTGACGCGCCTCGCGGCGGGTCATGGCAAAGCCCAGACGGTACACGACGTTGTCAAGGCGGCGCTCGATGGTGGTGAGCATGACCTCACCGGTCACGCCCTGCGCCTTGGAAGCGCTCTCATAATACTCACGGAACTGCTTTTCCAGAATGCCGTAGACGAACTTGACCTTCTGCTTCTCGTTGAGCTGGCGGGCATATTCGCTCTGCTTACGGCGCATCTGACCCTTGGGGTTGCGGTTGCTCTCGGACTTGGTCTTGCCGGTGTAGCCCATAGCCGCAGGAGAAATGCCCAGCGCTCTGCAGCGCTTCACGATGGGCTGTGTATTTTTAGCCATAGTTTACTTCCTCCTTCTTCTCAGACGCGGCGACGCTTCGGGGGACGGCAGCCGTTGTGGGGAATCGGGGTGACGTCCTTGATCATCGTGACCTCGAGACCGACGGCCTGGAGGGCGCGAATCGCAGCTTCACGGCCCTGACCGGGGCCCTTGACAAAGACCTCAACGGTCTTGAGACCATGCTCCATGGCGGCGGTGGCAGCCGTCTCGGCAGCGCTCTGCGCGGCGAACGGCGTGGACTTCTTGCTGCCGCGGAAGCCGAGACCGCCGGAGGACGCCCAGGAAAGGGCGTTGCCCTGCGCATCGGTCACGGTGACCATGGTGTTGTTGAAGGAAGAACGGATATGGACCTGGCCGCGTTCTACGTTCTTCTTTTCACGACGGCGGCGAATAACCTTCTTGCCGCCAGCTTTAGCGTTAGCCATTTTCTATTCTCCCTCCTTACTTCTTCTTGTTCGCAATGGTCTTCTTCGGGCCCTTGCGGGTGCGCGCGTTGGTCTTGCTGCGCTGACCGCGCACGGGCAGACCGCGACGATGACGGGTGCCGCGATAGCAGCCAATCTCGCTCAGGCGCTTGATGTCCAGCGCCGTCTGACGGCGCAGGTCGCCCTCGACGATATAGCTATGGTCAATGACCTCACGCAGCTTTGCTTCTTCCGCGTCGGTCAGGTCCTTGACGCGGGTGTCCGGGTTCACGCCCGCCTTTGCGATGATGTCGCAGGCGCTCTTTCTGCCAATACCGTAGATGTAAGTCAAACCGATTTCGATTCGCTTTTCCTTCGGCAGGTCAATACCGGCAATACGTGCCATTTAATTTACCTCCAATTCAGTCTCAACCCTGGCGCTGCTTGTGCTTCGGATTCTCGCAGATGACCATGACACGGCCTTTGCGGCGAATAATCTTGCACTTTTCGCACATGGGCTTCACGGACGGTCTTACTTTCATGTCTGAAACCTCCAAATTACTTAGTACGCCATGTGATCCGACCGCGGGTCAGGTCGTACGGGGACATCTCCACCGTGACCTTGTCACCGGGCAGGATCCGGATGAAATTCATTCTGAGCTTGCCGGAAATATGGGCCAGAATCGTGTGCCCGTTTCCGATGTCTACCTGGAATGTGGTGTTGGGCAGGGATTCGACCACAACGCCCTCCACTTCGATCATGTCGGATTTTGCCAAGTGTTATCCCTCCTGGTCGGAATTGTCTGTGCCGCCGGTGTGGGCGGCGATGGCTTTGCGAAGCTCGCTGTTAGTGACTTTTTCGCTTTCTCTGATCTTTGCCGCGACACGGTCGCCCGTGTCGGCGATAAAGCGGACGTGCTTGTGCTTTTTCCGCTTCGGCGCTTCCACGCGGCGGCTTTTGCCGTCCGCGAGCAGCAGGTACTCTCCGTCGGTGTCGAGCACATAGAAGAGCTTACCCTTCTCGCGTCCGGCCGTTGCCTCGACCAGATGCGCTCTCGTGATTTCCATGCCGCACACCCTCTCATGGCGCGGGAACCGTCAGAAGCTCCGGCTCTCCGGACGTGATGAGGAGCGTGTTTTCGTAGTGCGCGGCGTATTTGCCGTCGGCGGTCTTGACAGTCCAGCCGTCCGACATCTGCCGGATCGCCGCGGTGCCGGCGTTTACCATCGGCTCCAGGGCGATCGTCATGCCGCGCAGGAGCTTGGGACCGTGGCCGGGCGCTCCGTAATTGGGCACCTCGGGCGCCTCGTGCATCTGTCTGCCGACGCCGTGGCCGACATACTCGCGCACAACGGAGAATCCGTTCCGTTCCACATACTCCTGTACTGCGTGTCCGATATCCGAGATGCGGTATCCCTCGCGGGCGAACTTGAGGCCCTCGAAGAAGCTCTGACGGGTCACGTCGATGAGCTTTTGCGCCTCCTCGGAGATCCTGCCACAGGCATAGGTGGCCGCGCAGTCGCCGTGGAACCCGCCGATGTAAGCGCCCACATCCACGCTGACGATATCGCCCTCTTCCAGCACCCGTTTGCCCGGGATGCCGTGGATGATCTCGTCGTTGACGGAGATGCAGATGCTGGCGGGATAGCCGTTGTAATTGAGGAACGACGGCTCGGCGCCTTGCGACTTGATGAATTGGTATACTGCTTTGTCGATTTCCTGGGTTGTTACGCCGGGCTTTACCATTTCCCCTGCCAAGGCACGGGCAGCCGCGGTAATTTTTCCCGCCCGACGCATCAATTCGACCTCTCGTGCCGATCTGAGTGTGATCATACGCTCACGCTCCCAGCACTTTGAGGATCGCCGCGGAGGTGGCTTCGACGGAGCCTTTGTCCTCCACCGGACGCAGAACGCCGCGGGAGCGATAGAACTCCTTGAGCGGTTCCGTTTCCTTATGATAGACCGCGAGACGCGCCTTGACGGTCTCGGGGGCATCATCCTTGCGCGTGGTCAGCTCGCTGCCGCACACGTCGCAGACGCCTTCCTTTTTCGGGGGCACCGCGACGACGTGATAGCTCGCGCCGCACTTGGGGCAGACGCGCCGCCCGCTCATACGGTCCATGATCGTCTCGTCCGAGACCTCCATGGAGACCACGTGGTCAAACTTGATCCCGTTTTCCTCCAACGCCTCCGCCTGAGCGATCGTGCGGGGCACACCGTCAAGGATGTACCCGTTCGCACAATCAGACTCGGCAAGGCGGTCGCGGATGATGCCGATGATGATCTCATCGGACACCAGCGCACCGCTCTCCATGCAGGCCTTCGCCTGACGACCCAGCTCGCTGCCGCTCGCGACCGCGGCGCGCAGAATGTTGCCGGTGGAGATGGCCGGAATGCTCAGCTCCCGCGCGATGATGGCGGCTTGCGTGCCCTTGCCCGCGCCCGGAGCGCCCAATAAAATCAGATTCATCTCTCTCTCCTTTATTCAAGGAAGCCCTTGTACTGACGCATCAGCATCTGGCTCTCAAGCGCCTGCACCGTTTCCAGCGCAACGCCGACCACGATGATGACGGACGTTCCGCCGATGGCGAGGGCGGAGTTGTTCAGCGCCTTGCCGACAAGCAGCGGCGCGATCGCAACGATGCCGAGGTAGATGGCGCCAAACAGCGTGATCTTGTTGAGGACCTTCGCGATGAAATCGCTCGTCGGCTTGCCCGGACGGAAGCCGGGGATGAAGCCGCCCTGACGCTTGAGGTTGTTGGAGATCTCAACAGGGTTGAACTGAATGGTGGCGTAGAAATAGCTGAAGCCGATGATCATCAGGAAGTAGAAAACCAGATACAGCAGGGATCTGGTGTCGATCGCGTTGAGGAAGGCCGCGCCGAAGCTGCCCTCGGCGGGAGCCGGCAGGAACGCCGCCACCGTCGCCGGCAGGGACGCGATGCTCTGCGCGAAGATGATCGGCAGAACGCCGGACATGTTGACCTTCATCGGAAGCGAGGACGCCTGGCCGCCGTACATCTTGCGGCCCACCTGACGCTTGGCGTACTGGACCGGGATGCGGCGCTCCGCCGCGTTGACGTGGGTGATCAGGATGACCATCAGCAGGATGCCGATGACCAGCAGCACCATGTGCAGCCACGCCAGATTGCTCTGGGAGGTGTAGACATAGGCGCGGCCCTGGGACACCATGGTCGGCACGCGGGAGAGGATGCCCGCGAACAGGATGATCGAAATGCCGTTGCCGACGCCGAACTCATTGACCTGCTCGCCGAGCCACATCACGAAGCTGGAGCCTGCCACGAACGAAACGATGATGACGATCGCGGGCCACGCGCCCTGCTGCTCGAGGATGCCGTAGTTCTTCATCAGGAAGTAGTAACCAAGGCCCTGCAGCAGCGCGATGGCAACGGTGGCATAGCGCGTGATGGAGGCGATCTTCTTCTTGCCAGCCTCGCCGCCGTCGCGCGCGAGGCGCTCGAGGGCGGGGATGGCGATGGTCAGAAGCTGGATGATGATGGAGCTGTTGATATACGGCTGGACGCCGAGGGCGAACACGGTCGCCTGCGCGAACGCGCCGCCGCTCATCACGTTGTACAGCCCCAGCACCGTCGTGCTCATGCTGTCCAGATACTGCTGGAGCAGCGTGGTGTTGACGTAGGGCACCGGGATCGCGTTGCCGAGACGGAAGATCAGCAGGATCAGGATCGTAAAGATGATCTTCTTGCGCAGTTCGGGGATGCCCCACGCCTTGCGTATCGTCTGGATCACTTAGACCACCTCTGCCTTTCCGCCAGCCGCCTCGATGGCTTCCTTCGCGGACTGGGAAAACGCAGACGCCTGCACGGTGACCTTCTTCTTGACGGAGCCGTTGCCGAGCACCTTGTAGCCGTACTCGCACTTGCGAAGGATGCCCTTGGCAAGCAGCGCCTCTGCGGTGACAGTCTCGCCGTCTTCAAAACGGTTGAGAGCGCTGAGGTTGATGATCTCAAAAGGCTTGGCAAAAATGTTGTTGAAGCCGCGCTTGGGGGTCGTGCGGGTCAGGGGCATCTGGCCGCCTTCAAAACCGATGCGCACGCCGCCGCCGCTGCGGGCCTTCTGACCCTTGTGGCCGCGACCGCCGGTCTTGCCGTTGCCGCTGCCGTTGCCGCGGCCCTTGCGGTATGCTTCCTTGGTGGAACCGGCGGCAGGAGACAGTTCATGGAGTTTCATTCCTGCATCTCCTCCTTACTTTACTTCGGTGACCTTGAGCAGATAGCCGATCTGGGCGATCTTGCCGCGGGTCTGGTCATTGTCGGGCTGGACGCTGCTGTCGCCGATGCGGCGCAGGCCCAGGGAGTTGGCCGTCGCGATGTGCTTGGCGTGGCGGCCGTTCAGGCTCTTGACGAGCTCAACGTTCAACTTAGCCATCTTCGAGCCTCCTTATCCTTTGATCTCTTCCACGCTCTTGCCGCGGATCTGGGCGACCTGCTGGGCATTGCGCATGGACTTGAGACCTTCAAACGCCGCGCCCACAACGTTGTTGGGGTTGTTGGAGCGCAGGCACTTGGTGCGGATATCCTTGATACCCGCGGCCTCGACGACGGCACGCACCGCGCCGCCGGCGATCACGCCGGTACCGGGGGCGGCGGGCTTGAGCAGCACGCGGCCCGCGCCGAACTCACCGATCGTCTCGTGCGGGATGGTGGTACCCTCCAGCGTGACGGTGATCATGTTCTTCTTCGCGGCGTCAAGGCCCTTGCGGATCGCCTCGGGCACCTCCGCCGCCTTGCCAAGGCCGTAACCGACCTTGCCCTTGCCGTCACCGACGACCATCAGCGCGGAGAACTTCGCCACGCGGCCGCCCTTCACGGTCTTGGAAACGCGGTTGAGGAAAACGAGCTTTTCCATGTATTCGCTTTGTTCTCTTTCAAATCTGGGCATTTCTCTTTCCTCCTCCTCTTAGAATTCCAGACCGCCCTCGCGG
>JAILRK010000060.1 GCA_024698225.1 Oscillospiraceae bacterium
GACGTTCATAAATCGTTTACACAGAAAGGGATTGACAATCCGCGGGGGCGGTGGTACACTCCGTTTAGCACTCGGGAGAAAAGAGTGCTAACATGGAGAGACAACGATGGAACTGAGCGAGCGCAAAAAGCAAATACTGAAGGCGGTCGTGGAGCATTACATCGAATCCGCCGAGCCTGTCGGCTCGAAGCTGCTGGCGCAGGAGCTGGGCGTCAGCTCGGCGACCATCCGCAACGAGCTTGCGGAGCTGTGCGAGCTGGGCTTTCTGGAGCAGCCCCACACCTCCGCCGGGCGCGCGCCGACGCCGCAGGGCTACCGGCTCTACGTGAACGAGCTGATGGAGCGCCGCACCGTCTCCGCGCAGGAGGCGGAGCGCATCGACGAGACGCTGCGCGACAAGCTGACGAACGCGGGCGGCGCGATGGCGAACGCGGGACAGTTGGTCTCCTCCATTGTCAACTACCCCGCCTACAGCGTCAAGCGCGGGAACGCCGCGCTGACGGTGGAGCGCTTTGAGCTGCTGGGCGTGGACGAGCGGAGCTTCATCACCGTGGTGATGACCAGCGACAAGAACGTCCGCAGCCAGCTGCAGCAGACCGCGCTTCCCTTTGACGCGCAGCGGCTTGGCAACCTCAAGCACCTGCTCAACACCCACTTCACGGGCAAGAGCCGTGCCGAGATGAGCACCCGCCTGATGAGCGTGAGCGAGCAGCTTGCGCCCGAGCTGTTCCTTGTGGTGTCGAAAACCGTGGAATACGCGGCGCAGGTGCTCGACGAGGCGGGACGGCGCGACGTGGAGACCACGGGCGCATCCCGCATCCTCACCATGCCGGAGTACCGCGACATGGACCGCGCGCACGAGCTGATGACCTTCCTTGTGGACAACAAGGAGCAGCTTCCCGTCCCCGAGGGCGACGCACCGCTGCAGGTGCTCATCGGGCCGGAGAACGTGGACGCGGCGCTGCGCGACACCAGCGTGGTGGTCGCCAGCTACGACATCGGCGAGGGCATGCGCGGACTGGTCGGCGTGGTCGGGCCCACGCGCATGGACTACGCCACCGTGACCGCGCGGCTTGCCTACTTTGCCGAGAGCCTGAGCAAGATGTTCGGCAAGGGACTGCCGGGCAAGCAGGAAAACGACAACCCCGAAGCCTAAAGGAGCAAGATAACATGGAAGACGAAAAGAACCCAAGCGTTCCCGAGCAGACGCCGGAGACCCCCGCCGAGGAGACGGCGGCGCCGCAGACCCCGGAGGAGGAGACCTTCACCGTCACGAAAGAGCAGATGGAGAAGATGGAGGCGCTGGCGGGACAGCTCGCCGCGCAGCAGGACAAGTTCCTGCGCCTCGCCGCGGAGTACGACAACTACCGCAAGCGCACCGCCAAGGAGAAGGAGAGCATCTACGCCGACGCGAAGATTGACACGATTACGGCGCTGCTGCCCGTCTACGACAACCTTGAGCGCGGGCTTGCGCAGTACGGCGAGGAGGACTCCCCCCACCGCAAGGGCCTGGAGATGATTTTCACCCAGTTCAAGGAGAGTCTGAGCAAGCTGGGTGTCACCGCGATTGACGCTGTGGGTCAGCCCTTTGACCCCGAGAAGCACAACGCCGTCATGCATGTGGAGGACGAGACCTGCGGCGAAAACACCGTGGTCGAGGTCCTGCAGCAGGGCTTCCTGCTCGGCGAAAAGGTGCTGCGCTTCGCCATCGTCAAGGTGGCAAACTGAACGCTTATCCCATTTTTCATACAGTCAATAAAAAACATTACGATACATATTAGGAGGCAATCATTATGTCTAAAGTCATTGGAATCGACCTCGGTACCACCAACAGCTGCGTCGCCGTGATGGAAGGCGGCGAGGCAGTCGTCATCGCCAACGCAGAGGGCAACCGCACCACCCCGTCCGTCGTCGCGTTCAGCAAGACCGGCGAGCGCATGGTCGGTCAGGTCGCCAAGCGTCAGGCCATCACCAACCCCGACCGTACCATCAGCAGCATCAAGCGCGAGATGGGCACCGACCACCGCGTCACCATCGACGACAAGCGCTATACCCCGCAGGAAATCAGCGCCATGATTCTCGCCAAGCTCAAGGCGGACGCCGAGAGCTATCTGGGCGGCTCCGTCACCGAGGCGGTCATCACCGTCCCCGCGTACTTCACCGACGCCCAGCGTCAGGCGACCAAGGACGCCGGCAAGATTGCCGGGCTTGAGGTCAAGCGCATCATCAACGAGCCCACCGCCGCGGCGCTGGCCTACGGCGTGGACAAGGAGCAGAGCCAGAAGATTATGGTCTACGACCTCGGCGGCGGCACCTTCGACGTCTCGATTCTCGACATTGACGACGGCGTCATCGAGGTGCTGGCGACGGCGGGCAACAACCGCCTCGGCGGCGACGACTTCGACGAGTGCGTCATGAAGTGGCTCGTCAGCGAGTTCAAGAAGAGCGACGGCGTGGACCTCTCCGGCGACAAGGTCGCCATGCAGCGGCTCAAGGAAGCGGCGGAGAAGGCGAAGATTGAGCTCTCCGGCGTGACCACCTCCAACATCAACCTGCCCTATATCACCGCGGACGCCACGGGCCCGAAGCACCTGGACGTGACGCTCTCCCGCGCGAAGTTCAACGAGCTGACCGCGCACCTCGTCGATGCGACGATGGGCCCCGTGCGCCAGGCGATGAGCGACGCCGGACTCAAGGCGAGCGACCTTGCCAAGGTGCTGATGGTGGGCGGCTCGAGCCGTATCCCCGCCGTGCAGGACGCCGTGAAGAGCTTCACCGGCAAGGAGCCGTTCAAGGGCATCAACCCCGACGAGTGCGTCGCCATGGGCGCTGCGCTGCAGGCGGGCGTGCTGACCGGCGACGTCAAGGGCCTGCTGCTGCTCGACGTCACGCCGCTGTCCCTCGGCATTGAGACCATGGGCGGCGTGTGCACGCGCCTGATTGAGCGCAACACCACCATCCCCGTCAAGAAGAGCCAGGTGTTCTCCACCGCGGCGGACAACCAGACCAGCGTTGAGGTCAACGTGCTGCAGGGCGAGCGTGAGATGGCGGCGGCGAACAAGAGCCTCGGCCGCTTCCACCTCGACGGCATCGCGCCGGCGCGCCGCGGCGTGCCGCAGATTGAGGTCACCTTCGACATCGACGCCAACGGCATCGTGAACGTCAGCGCCAAGGACCTCGGCACCGGCCAGGAGCAGCACATCACCATCACCGCTTCCTCCAACATGAGCAAGGAGGACATCGACCGGGCGGTCAAGGAGGCGGAGCAGTTCGCCGCCGAGGACGCCAAGGCGAAGGAGAAGGTCGAGGTCCGCAACGCCGGCGACCAGATGGTCTACCAGAGCGAAAAGACCCTCGGCGAGGTGGGCGACAAGATTCCCGCCGACGAGAAGGCGAAGGTGCAGGCGGGCATCGACAAGCTGAAGGAGACCCTCAAGGGCGACGACACCGCCGCCATCAAGGCCGCCACCGACGAGCTGACCCAGCTGTTCTACGCCATGAGCGAGAAGCTCTATCAGGGTGCGAACCCGCAGGGCGGCGCGCAGGCCGGTCCCGACATGGGCGGCGGCGCACAGGCGAACGGCGGACAGCAGTACTACGACGCCGACTACAAGGTCGTGGACGACGACGAGAACAAGTAAGCAAATCAAATTCGGCTGCGCCTGAGGGCGCAGAGGCACGGGGACAGCCCAGCGGGCTGCCCCATCGTGCCGTTTTAAGGAGTTCCGTATGGCTGATAAAAGAGACTATTACGAGGTGCTGGGCCTGCAGAAGGGCGCCACGGAGGAAGAGATCAAAAAGGCGTACAAGAAGCTGGCGCGCAAGTACCACCCCGACATGAACCCCGGCGACAAGAGCGCCGAGGAGAAGTTCAAGGAGGTCAACGAGGCGAACGAGATTCTCTCCGACCCCGAGAAGAAGGCGCGCTACGACCAGTTCGGCTTCGCGGGCGTGGACCCGAGCTATGGCGGCGGCGCAGGCGGCTACGGCGGGGGCATGGACTTCGACTTCGGAGACCTCGGCGACATTTTCGGCAGCTTCTTCGGCGGCGGCTTCGGCGGCAGCACCCGCGCGAACCCGAACGCGGCGCAGCGCGGCGAGAGCCTGCGCACCAGCGTGACCATCGACTTCACGGAGGCCTGCTTCGGCTGTGACAAGGAGGTCATCATCGAGCGCGTGGAGCCCTGCGACGAGTGCCGCGGCAGCGGCTGCGAGCGGGGCACGACCGCGGAGATTTGCCCGGAGTGCGGCGGACGCGGCGTCGTCCAGCGCCGCCAGCAGACGCCGCTGGGCTTCATGTCCACGCAGAGCGCCTGCCCGCGCTGCGGCGGCAAGGGCAGAATCATCCACAAGCCCTGCAAGACCTGCGGCGGACGCGGCATGGTGCGCCGCCGCAAGACCATCAAGGTCAGCATCCCCGCCGGAATCGACAACGGTCAGACCATCTCCCTGCGCGGGCAGGGCAACGCGGGCAAGAACGGCGGACCCTCCGGCGACCTGCTCATCGTGGTTGCCGTGCGCCCGCACGACGTCTTCCGCCGCGAGGGCAGCAGCATCCTCTGCGAGGCGCCGATTACCTTCGCGCAGGCGGCGCTGGGCGCGGAGCTGGAGATACCCACCATCGACGGCAAGGTGAAGTATACCATCCCCGAGGGCACGCAGTCCGGCACGACCTTCCGCCTCAAGGGCAAGGGCGTCCCCGGTATGGGCGGGCGCGCCCGCGGCGACCAGTACGTCACCGTCTACATTGAGACGCCGCGCAACCTCAACCGCGAGCAGAAGGCGGCGCTCAGGAAGTTCAGCGAGCTGCTGGGCGAGAAGAACTACGACGAATCCAAGGGCTTTTTCGGGAAATTCAAATTGTAGGGGTAAGATGTGATGTTCAGAACAAGAAACAACGGCACCAGAGGGTATACCGGGTATCGCGGGCGCAGCGGCGGCGCGGGAAAGTGGCTGATTTTGCTGCTGGTCCTGCTCATCCTGGCCGGAGCCGCTTTTCTGATCATACAGCGCTACCGCGTCTATCGCGCGGACGGCTCGTCCTACATTGAGATGCCGTGGGCGCGCAGTGCGAACGAAACGCAGACGGCAGCCGCCGATACGGCGGCCCCGCAGACGGAGACATCTGAGGGGACGGACGCGGTGCAGGAAGGGGGCGCGTGAGCGATGCGGCTGGTATCATGGAACGTCAACGGGCTGCGTGCCTGTCTCGGCAAGGGCTTTCTGGACTTCGTGGCGCAGGTCGACGCGGACGTCATCTGTCTGCAGGAGACCAAGCTCAAGGAGCACCAGGTCAACTTTGAGCTGCCCGGCTACCACCGCTACTGGAACTGTGCGGACAAGGCGGGCTACTCCGGCACGGCTGTGTTCTCCCGCACGGAGCCGCTGTCCGTCAGCTATGACTTCGGCGAGGACGTCCACCGCCACGAGGGGCGCGTCATCACCGCCGAGTACCCCGAATTTTACGTCGTGTGCTGCTATACGCCCAATTCGCAGGACGAGCTGCGGCGTCTGGACTACCGCATGCGCTGGGAGGACGACCTGCGCGACTATCTCTGCAAGCTGGACCTCATCAAGCCCGTGCTCTACTGCGGCGACCTGAACGTTGCGCACCAGGAGATTGACCTCAAGAACCCCAAGACCAACCACTTCAACCCGGGCTTCTCGGACGAGGAGCGCGCCAAGATGACCACCCTGCTGGGCAGCGGCTTCATCGACACCTTCCGCACGCTGCACCCCGACGCGACGGACGCCTACTCCTGGTGGAGCTACCGCGCGGCGTCGCGCGCGCGGAACGTCGGTTGGCGCATCGACTACTTCATCGCCTCCGAGCGCCTGCGCGAGCGCATCCAAACCGCCGCCATTCTCTCCGACGTCATGGGCAGCGACCACTGCCCCGTGCTGCTGGAGATCGAGTGAGCGCGGCACCAGGCATAGAACGACAGCAAATCCCGGACCCCTGCCAACGCAGCGGGTCCGGGATTTGCCGCTTTGAATAGAACGATAAAAAGAACATCACGACTTGTTTTGGCGGTTTCGGGTTCCCTGAGAACTTTGCCCCCGGTTTCGGCCGCTGATTCGAAAGCACAAAACAGCGGGAGGGCGCTTGTCCTCCCGCGACACGGAACAACCTTTCACATTAGGAGTTGCTTTTTCCTTCGAATACGGATAAAATAGCTGCATCATCTGAGCAAGGAGGTCATGAGTATGATGTATCCGTATATCACACTTGCCGACGAAACCGAGATTACGCATTCGGAGCTGTTGGACAGGGACGATGTGCAAACGGTAGAGGTTCACTTTGAGCGCCCAACTGAGCATGGGTTTGATTCCGCCCGTTGTGTCCTCCCCTCCTACCGCTGGAAATTCAACAACGGGTATAGCAATGCTGAAATCGCCTTCTTTGAAGAGTTGCTCCGCAACAACGCTCATCTGCTGTACCGCTACGCAAAGCAGGGGGGGATTCACTGTGCCTAACCTGTTTCGTGTCGGCGGGTATCTGGTCTACTTTTGGTCGAACGAGAACGGCGAGCCAATCCACGTTCATATTGCCAGAGGCAAACCCGTGCCAAACGCAACCAAGATTTGGCTGACAAGCGCGGGACACTGCGTTGTGGCAAACAACGGAAGTCATATTCCGCAAAACGATCTCAATGAATTACTGGAAATCATTTCGGCGCAGTTCTTCCTGATTTGCGCCAAATGGCGTGAGCATTTCTGTGTAGAGGACATCGTCTTCTACTGCTGACCTACGAAACCGATTTCTGTAACGCGAAGGGGCTGTAGCAAGTATTTTTGCTGCAGCCCCTTTTGATACTGATTTCAAATCAAAATGATTGATTTGAAATCGCGCGTGCTTCGCACGCTCATGCCGCGCAGAGCGCGTCATGTCGTCTCATGCGATACCTACGCGCCTGCGGCGCTATCAAAATGCTTTTCAAGCATTTTGATC
>JAILRK010000182.1 GCA_024698225.1 Oscillospiraceae bacterium
GTTGTTGAGGTCGCCGCCCTGTCCAATCGCAACGCCCTCGCCGTTCATGCCGATGTACGTGCGCAGACGCACCAAGTCGCTTGCGGAGACTCTGCCGTCGCCGTTGGCGTCACCGACAATATAGCCCTTGGCGGAAGCCGATACGCCGGAAAGGTCTTCTTCGTCTATCGTGCAGGCGCCGAGGAGCTTGACCGTCACCGTGTCCGTGCTGACCGTTCCGGTGACCCGGAAGGTCAGTTCGATTTGTTTAACGGCGGAGGGCGCAATGTCTTCGTTGACAACAAGGTTCTTGTCGCCCTTTGTCCAGTTGAGTCCATCGACCGCAATCAGCTCGAGCGCGGAGTCATTGCTCAACGAGAGCACTGCCGCACCGATGCCCTTTTCAGAGGAGAGGCTGACGCAGAACTTCATCGTATTGACCGCGTCGGCGTGCATCGGGACGACGTCAAGCGCTGCGTTGCCGTCCGCCACGAGGCTGCGCGGGTTGTCGCCGGTGTAGCGGTAGAGCGGGAAATTGTTGTCCGCGTCATACGCCAGCAGACCGTACTGGAACAGTGTGCCGTTGTAGCTCGAGCTGTCACCGACGTCAGGCTCCATGAGCATGCCGATGATGTTGCCGACCTCCTGGTCCATCGGAATCATCAGGCAGCCGTTTGCAAAGGTGACGGTTGCCTCGTCCCGCAGGTCCGCAATGCAGCTCTTTCTGCCGTCCTTGGAGATGTAATAGTACTGCTGCAGCGGCATGGAGGTTCCTCTGGGCAGCATGAAATATTCCACGCTCTGGTGGTCGAGAATGTAGGTCAGATCATCCAGCCAATCAACATCGGCAGGGACAACGTAGGCTGTGGGGCGGACTCTGGAGCGCACCACGGTATCCTGCAGACTGATGGCGGCCTTCTGCGTGGTGTAGATGTTGCCGTAGATGTCGGCAACGCTCTCCGCCAGCGGCGTCGGGCTCTTGACTGCGCCGGATGCGCTCTGCTTCAGGACGAGAATGTCGCTTTCCTCATAGGTCCTGCCCTTTTCGGCAACTTCTGCGCGGGCTTCGTTGACCGCCGTCACGATGCGTTCCGCGTTTTCAATGGTGGACTCGTAGGCGGACTTTGCCGCAATCACCTGGCCGTACACGCGCCTGGGGAACGCAAACAGAGCGCCGTCCGCGCCATGGCTCTCAATCAGCACGGAGATGGCATTGCCCAGACCGTAGTAGGCGCGCCCGATGGGGTTGTTGCTGGTAATGCCGTAGTGATACGGACGGAACCCGTAGTCCTGCAGGTCCTTATGCATCCTGTCCACTACGATGTTCGTGGTGATGTCGGTGATTTCCGGCGCGTCGTTCAGGCTGGTTGCGCCGGTAATCTGGAAGTCGTTGAGCTTGAACTGCTCGGGGTCGTTGTTGTAGTTCCCCATTTCGGAGAAGAAGAACTCGTGGTTGTCGATGACAACGTGCGGCATGAACTTGTAGTAGGCGTCATGCAGCATCGCGTTCTGCTCCGTGCTGAGGACCATGTGGTCGCGGTTCATATCCGTTCCGCTGATGTCGCCGCGCCAGAACAGGAAGCCGCCCTCAACATTGACGCGCGGAATCAGCACAACGTCAATGTCGTCGAGCACCCGCTTGCCGTAATCCCCGCACAGTTCCTGAATCATAACCAGCGCGCTCTCACCCGCAGCGGGCTCATACGGGTGGATCTGTGCCTGCTGCCAGATAATGGGTTTGCCGCCTTCGCGCAGAATCTCGGCGGCGTCGTCCATGGTGGCGCTGTCGGGAATGGCTTTCTTTGTGTAGACGATGAGCGGGTAGTCATATCCGTAGTTGGAGGTGGTTCCCATGCTGTAAACGTGCATGTAGGGGCAATCCTCGGCATAGTCGGCGATGAAGTCCATCATCTCCTGCTGCGTGGTTGCCTGATACATCGCACGCCCCTCCTGGAACGCAGGCGTGGTAAAGGGCGCATAGTCCTTCAGGTCATCGGTGCCCATCAGGTATTCCATTTCGTCGGTGCCCTCAACAGGAACGCCGTACTGAACACCCTGGTCAAATCCGGCGGGCGCGGTTTCACCGTTCACGCCGACGGGGTTGTTGTTGCCCGCCTCAAAGCCGGTTCCTGCCATCGGGCCGGTTTTCACCGCCAGGGTCTTTGTTCCGTTCTTCAGGTCGTCTGCCGACACGATAAAGAGCTTGATGATGCTGTAGTACGCGCCGGCCTCTTTGCCGCGGACCAGGTAAGAGTATCCGTGCGCTGCATCCACCGTGTAGGTGCCGTCCTCGTTCGGCTCGATGACGTTCAGCTTCGGGTTGGTCCCGCTTGTCGGGTTGGTGAACGCATCGATGATGGCCTCAACGTCTGCGGAGCCGTTCTTCTGTCTCCACTGCGGAACACCGTCAAACATCGTGACGACAACATCCTCCACCGGAACGTCTTCGGGATAATCGAGCACAATTGTGCACTGTGAGGAGACCAGCGTCTTGCGCGGGTTGTTGCCGGTGTAGCGATAAAGCGGGAAGTTGTTGGTCTCCCTGTCGTAATCCATGGTGGGATTGACGCCGTCGCACTTGTACTGATAGAGCGTGCCGTCATACCCGTCGGAGTCCGTGTCGTCAAGCTCGAGAATAGACGCAATGACGTTCGCGGCGAGCTGGTCCATCGGGAAGACGTAGGCGCCCTTGGGGAACGTCACCTCGGCGTTGCTGCGCAGGCCCGCAACGCAACTGTTGTAGCCGGTCTCACTGATGAAGTAATACTGCTGGAGTCTGGCGGTCGTACCGGCGTTGAGCGTGTAATACTCCGCGCCCTGGTTATCCATAATATAAAGAATCTGCTCGATGTTCTTTGCATCGGCAGGGATAACGTAGGCGGTCGGGCGGACGCGCGCGTTGGTCGCCGTGTCGTTCAGGGACAGGGTCTTGCCCGTGTTCAGCACGACCTCCGTGCCGTCCAGCTTATAGGTGTAGGATGTGGCTGTGTAATCGGTCTGCGTGTTGCCGGAGGCAGTCTGCTTGAGCGCAAACATATTCGATGCGCTGTAGGTCTTGCCCTGCTTAATCAGCTTTGCACGGGCATTCGCAACGGCATTGATAATCTCCTGCGCATGCTCGGCGGCGTACTCAATATAGGCGGTTGCCGCAACCTCCTGGGAGAGGACGCGGCGCTCGAAGTTGTTTCTGCCCGCACCGATGCCGCGCGTCTCAATCAGGAAGGACAGGCAGTCAAGCAGGCCAAAATAGCAACGCCCGATGGGCGGGTTGGTCGTCCAGCCGTTGCCGCCATAGTGGTTGACACGAAGCGGGTCGTGGCCCTCGCCGACCTTGTCCTGCGTATCCTGCTCGGCAGCAAATGCCGCGGCGGCCATATCAAGCGCCATGGCGTTGAGGTTTGCGTCGTTATTCAGGCTGCTCGCGGGTGTGGTCTGAATATCATCTGCATTATACATCTGACCGGGGTCTGCCTGATACCCGTAATAGGTGAACTCATGCGTGTCGATGACGACCTCGGTCTGGAACAGACGCCACGCCGTGTGAAGCTGGGCAAGCTCCACGGACTTCAGGGAGGTGTGGTCGCGGTTCATATCGAAACCGGCCGTTGTGGCGCGGGAGAACAGATACGAGCCGTCCGGGTTGATGCGCGGAATCAGAATGATGTTCGCGGTTTCGAGCATATCCTTGTATTCCTGCTTTTCGGCAAAGTTGTCAAGCATGACAAGGGAGGCTTCACCGGATGCAGGTTCGTTGGGATGGATTTGAGACTGATACCAGATGTTGACCTTGCCGTCGCTGGTCATGCACGCGGCGGCTTCCTCCAGCGTAGCGCCGGCAGGAATCTCCGTGGTGGTGATGAGCACCATGGGAAGGTCAAACTCATAGTAGCCGGTGGTACCCGCAGAGTACTGATACATATAACTGCAGGTAGCGACACGGTTCTCAATGAAGTCCATCATCTCTTCCTGCGATGTAAACTCATTGGCGGCGTGCTTGCCGTCAAATGCAGGCGTTTTGTAGCCCTGGTCCTGAACCGTAAAGTGCGCAAGCACCTCATCCGTCCAGTTGATCAGGCCGCGGGCATCCGGTGTGTAGGTGGCAGGAGCCTCAGAGGGCATATAGCCCGGCTCATAGCCGTCACCGTTTTCGGTCCCGCACTTGCCGCCTTCCAGGGCGATGGTTTTGTCGCCGTTCGCAATGTCCTCTGCCGTAAGGTTGAACAGCTTGATAACGGGATAATAGTCGCCGTTCCCTTCGCCGTAAACCGTGTAGCAGTAGGTGCCGGGCTCCGTCGGCATGGCGCAGCCTGTGTTGCCGACGTCCAGCGCAACCTCCGTCAGCTGCCCGTTTTCCAGGCAGCTTGCAATGGTAGCGCTGGAGGACGTGGGAACTCCCTTGTAGACGTCGACCGTTGCGGTAACATCCGTGCCGTAGGTCTCTTCGGGGAATTCAAAGAGTAAGCGATTGCCAGGAGATGCCAGTGCTGTCGTGATTGCAAGGCTTGCAACCATGGAAAACGCGAGAAGTAAGCTCAGTGCTTTTGAAATCGCTCTTTTCATACGGAGTCTCCTTTCGCTTTAAATAAGTGCTGAATATCGTCTCTTTTTTACCATTTTCCCTCCCCGAAATGGTAAAATTAAATTTTGGTCCGACGTACAGCTACATTCAGTATAAAACGATTGATTAGCTTTTTCAATAGAAAATGACACTGAGTTGCATTTTTGTTGAAAACGTAAATGTCCGGCTGCCGGTGCCCGGGACGCACGTCCAACGACATGCCGCTGACAGGCGATACCTTGGAACAGCCCGGGTGAGCTGTTGCTGGGCGCAAAGCCGTAGCGTTTGGTCATTTCGCCGGTCGATGCGGTATTCGTCGTGGATTTTGCCGTCTGCAATACAAAAACCGTGTTTTCTTATCTTTTTGGCATTATGATGCTCACGCCTCGTTCATCGTGCGCACGATGTCCGTGATGCTCTTTGCCATGTCCGCGTCGATGCCGAGCGCACGGTTGCCGAAGCTCGCCGGGACGGCCGCGCCCTCGCCGACGTTCAGGCGAAGCAAGCGGACATTCTCATGCTCGCGCACCAGCTTTTCAAACGGGAAACGGATGATGGTCGGCGTGTTGAAGCCGACGCCAAGCTCCAGAAGCACCAGCTTCCTGTCCAGATTCCCGAGCAGGAACGCCCCGAAGCGCCGCTCCGCCTCGTGCCACGCGGCGTCCTCCACGAAGCGGTTGTCCACACGCAGGTTCATCGCCATATCAGCGCCGCAGACAGGGCATTTCGGAACCATGTCCGACGGTATCCTGCCGTTTTGGCGCGCCGCGTCCATCTCGCGGAACAGATGAACCGCGGGATAGGTCTTTGGGTGGCAGCCGCGGCTGCACTGGATGCGCGTGTAGCTTCCCTGTGTGGCAAAAATCTGCTGCGCAGGCAGTCCCGCCTTCTCAAACTGGTGGTCGGCGTTGGTCGAGAGCAGAAAGAGCGGCTTGTCCGCCAGTGCGCTGAGCAGTGTCCTGTGCAGCGGCGTCACGTCGAGGTTGGCCCCTGCCGTCAGCGCGAGTTTTGACCACAGCCCCCATTTCGCCTCCTGGTCCGGGAACGGGTAAAAGCCCGCGTAGTACATATCCTGCATATAGGGGCCCTTGCCGTAGATTTTCTGAAATTCCCCGAACTGCTCCTCAAAGAATGTGCCGCCGTACTGCGCGCCCGCGGCGGCGCTCATCCCCGCGCCCGCGCCCAGCAGAACGCTGTCGGCATCGCGGAGCATTTCTGCCGCCCGCTCGATCTGTTCGGCGTAGGGCGCATCCCGCAGGACGTAATCCCGCGCCGGCGTGCCGGAGAGGAACGTCTCAAAGGAGATTGCTGTAGATTTTGTAGTCGATTTCCTGAAAAACATTGAAGATCACCTTGATTTTGCTGTGGGTTTGTTGCTTGTATTCCTTGACGGTCCGCACCGCAAGCTCTGCCGCGCGCTTGTTCGGGAACATGAACACGCCCGTGGAGATGCAGCAGAACGCGATGCTTTCGACGCGGTTTTCCTCCGCGAGCGTGAGACAGGAGCGGTAGCAGGAGGCAAGCTGTTTCTCATGTCGCCGCGTCAGCCGCCCCTCCACGATGGGACCGACCGTGTGCAGCACATAGTCGCAGGGCAGGTTGTAGGCGGACGTAATTTTTGCCTGTCCCGTCGGCTCGGCGCTGCCCTGCGCGCGCATCAGCTCGGCGCAGGCGAGGCGGAGCTGCACGCCCGCGTAGGTGTGGATACAGTTGTCGATGCAGTTGTGGCAGGGGCGGTAGCAGCCCGTCATGCCACTGTTCGCGGCGTTGACGATCGCGCCGCAGCGCAGCGTCGTGATGTCGCCGCGCCAGAGGTAGATGTCCGGCTGCACCGGCGTCAGGCTTGCGAGGTCGGTAACGCCCTTGTCCGCCGTCGCCGCCTGCAGATACGCGTCCTGCACGGCGAGGAACTCCGCGCCGATTTTGCCGGGCGCGCGGACGTTCATCAGAGAGCGCAGCAGGCGCTTCTGCTCCGCCTCGTCCGCAGGAATAGCGAGCCCCCGGTCATGCGGCAATTCGTCCATCAGCGATTGGATTAAGAAGAGGCGCTTTTCTGCTTGATTCATGGGTTTGCTCCCGATACCGTCACGACAATTTTCCCGTTGACTTTGCCGCCATCCAGCGCAAGGCAGGCGTCACGGATATGGTCAAGGTCAAAGCGCGCGCCGACCATCGGTTCCAGATGGTTCCGATTCAAAAACGCCATGATGGAATCCACGGTTTCCTGCGTCGGAGCGTTGCTGAAAAAGCCCGTCAGGTACACGCCGTTCGGGATGTCCTTGATGGGGTCAAAGCCGTTGAGCGTGAACACGCCGCCGAGGATGCCGGTGTTACAGACGATGCCGCCCTTCTCCACCGCGCGGAGCGTGTCGCGCAGGTACTTCGGCCCCACGAGGTCCAGCGCCTTGGTGACGCCGCGCAGCTTTCCCGCGAGTGTGCCGTCATCCAGCACCGCCCGGTCCGCGTCCGCGAGCAGCGGCAGCTTGCTTTCCCGATGCGTCGTGGCAATCACCCTGCAGCCCAGAGACTTGGCAATCCGGATGGCGGCGTAGCCCAGCGCGCAGGTCGCGCCGCGAATCAGCAGCGTATCGTCCGCTTTGAGCTGCAGACAATCAAAGAGCGAGCCCCACGCCGTGAAGTACGTCTCCGGCAGGGCGGCAAGGCGCTCCCACGGCAGGTCGGTTTCCACCGCGAACACGTGAGAAACGGGCAAAAGCGCGTATTCGGCGTAGCTGCCGTGGAAGCTGCGGCCCATGCCGCCCATCATGGCGATGACCCTTTGCCCGACGGCAAGGCCGCTGTCGGAGGCGTCCGCGACCTCGCCCGCGCACTCGATGCCGGGAATGACGGGCTTTTGAATGTAGTCCTCCGCAATCTCATAGAGCCGCAGAATCTGCTCGGAATGGTTCATGCCGAAGGCTTTGACCTTCACCAGCACCCAGCCCGGTTTTACCTTTGGCACATCCGTTTCTGTCAGCGCCACCTGCGCGGCGGGCGTGACCTTATCCAGCAATACCGCTTTCATGTGCGTCCTCCTTTATCTCCTTCCAGCACTGCGGGTCGGCGGCGTAAAAGCTGCCGTTCGTGCCGTTCGCCACGGCGGGGCAGCCGCGGCACCATGCCTTCAGCTCGCACCTGGCGCATTTCTCAAACTTGTCGTATTGGCGGAAACGCTCCATCTCGCACACCCACACGTCCGCGAGCCGGTCCTCGAACACGTTGCCGACCTGGCTGCCCGCCACGCGGCGGCAGGCGTATACCGTGCCGTCCGGGGTGATGGTCATGTGGCAGTTGCCGCAGTTGCAGCCGCCGTAAACCATGCCCTCCTCGGCGTTCTCCGGAATCTGAAACGCGCCGGTCTCGTATTCGTAGAGCGTCCAGAGGTGGTCTTTCTTGCTGAAATAGGTGTCGCAGCCCTCCGCCTCGTACTCCTTGAATTTCTTGTCACACGTTGCCAGCAGGTCGCGGTACTCCCGCGCCGTCATGCCGGCATCGACCTCGCCGCCCGTGGGGACATAGCGGGCGAACGCAAACACGTTCGCGCCCGCAGCCACCGCCGCGTCGATGATGCCCGGCACCTCCATGCGGTTTGTCGCGGAGACCGTCGTCATCACGACGCTGCGGATGCCCGCGCGGTTGATGCAGCCGATTTTCTCCAGCGTGCAGTCGAACGAGCCGGGCTTGCGGAACCAGTCGTGTGTTTCACGCAGACCGTCGAGCGAGAGCTGGTACTTCCGGCAGCCGTACCATTTCAACTCGCGGCAGACCTGTTCGTTCAGGTGGAAGGGGTTGCCCAGGATTGTGAACGGAATGTCCTTCGACTTGAGCAGGTCCAGCAGGCGCCAGAAGTCGGGGTGCAGAATCGGGTCGCCGCCTGTGAGGTAGAAGTACGGCGTGCGGTCATAGACCTTGCAGAAGTCCTCGCAGTTGGCGACGACCTCCTGCATCTGCTCCCACGTCATGCTTTTGAGGTCGTGGCAGCCCGCACCGGAGAAGATGTAGCAGTGCTTGCACCGCTGGTCGCATTCATCCGTGATATGCCATTGGAAGGCGAAATATTCTTTCATCGGTATCACCTGTATCATAAAACGATAGTGCTGTATGGGTTTGAGGGTGTCCCCGGCAAGCCTCGCTCACCGGGGACGGAGTGCGGATGCTTACTTGTCGGCAGCGCCGCAGGCGGCGGGCTTGTCGGCAGCGCCGCAGGCAGAGGCGGGAGATGCATACAGTTTTGTCCATCCAGCCAGTTTGTTGAGTCCCATGTTGAAGTCCTCCTGTAAATTATTTTGAGCCCTTGCTCTGGCAACACCATACCAAAGCCGCCAATGTGCGACAAGTACGCACTTTTTTATTCGTAGGTTACAAAAAAGTAACTATCTTGCCAAAACAAGATAGTTACCGTATAATCTGAGTGCAACATTCAAATATGAACTTTTGGAGGGTTATGCCATGTTGACAAAAGCCGAATTGCCGGAATGCCCGGTCGCCACTACCGTGCAGTTGATTGGAAGCAAGTGGAAACTGCTCATCATGCGCAACCTGCTCGCGCGCCCGTGGCGCTTCAACGAGCTGCACAAGAATTTGGAAGGCATCAGCCAGAAGGTGCTGACGGACTCCCTGCGCTCAATGGAGGAGGACGGCATCATCACGCGCACGGTCTATCCCGAAGTCCCTCCGCGTGTGGAGTACGCGCTTTCCGAGCTGGGCGAGTCCATGCGCCCGATTATCAAAGCGATGGAAGCGTGGGGAGCGGATTACAAGAGCAGATAAGCGGCATAAGGAAGCTACACACAAGTTTGGTCCTGCCGCCTGGCGTTCCGCAAGGCGGCGCGGACCTCCCTCAGAGCAAAGCCGAGGATGTTCGGCCCGCGCCACGTGCGGGCGTCGCAGCGCTCCGCCTCGTTTCGGTGTCATCCGTGGCGAGCTACTGCGCGCAGCGCGGTTCTCCCCTCTGCAAGGATGCCATCGTCAAGCACGGCGAAAACAATGTCAATCCGGTTCCCTTGGTCAAGGAAATCGCTGCAGGCCTGCAGCGCCTTTCTCCACGCCTGCTCGACCGGGTAGCCGAAAATGCCCGCGGAGATGAGCGGAAACCCGATGGACCTGCAGTTGTACGCAACGGCAAGCTCCAGAGCGCGCCAATAGGCGCCGTACAGGAGCTTCGCTTCGT
>JAILRK010000185.1 GCA_024698225.1 Oscillospiraceae bacterium
CGTCATCACGCCCTTTGGATTGGCATGGCCGTTGCCGTCGCCTTTGAGGAGACCGGCAGCAGACGCCTTGGCAAACGCGTCCGCATACCAGGCATCGACCGCCACATCGTCAAAGGACGTTGCCCCCGCCGTCTCTGTCAGGCCGAACAGCCTTGTGAAAATGGCGGCGGACTCCGCACGGGTGAGCGTGTCGTTCGGGCGGAAGCCCGTTCTGTCCCCCTGCACGACGCCGTACTCCGTCCAGCGGTTGATTGCTTTCTCCGCCCATTTTCCGGACACGTCGTTGTACCCTGCCGCAGACGCCGGGAAAACCGGCAGCAGCGAGAGCAGAAGCGCAACGCCCAGAATGGCAGAGAGCACCTTTCTTGCCTTCATTGAAAACCCTTCTTTCAAGCATTTTGTTATACACCGCTAACAAGAGGAGGTTTTTTTGCCGCCCCCGCCCCACAGGCAGGAGCAGCAAATGACTGCCCGGTGGTTAGTCAATGCTAACACCCATAAAAGTATCACATCTTTTTTCCCTTGTCAAGCCGTTTTCAAAAGAAAAAAACTTTCCCGCGAACCCCCGCGCTTCCCCTTGACAAACGTTGCGTGCATACCCTAAAATCTTAGAAAATGCACGTCACAGGACGGGAGGCAGAGGGAATGTACAAACGACTGGCGGCGCTGGCGCTGGGACTGGCGCTGCTGTGCGGCTGCGGTGCGGCGGCGCAGCCGCAGAAGGAGACAGAGACCGTGCAGGCGGCGCAGGAGATGCGCTCTACGGAGTTTTTCGCCATGGACACGGTGATGAGCGTGCGCGCCTGCGGCGCGGACGAGGCGCTGCTGGCGCAGGCGGAGGCACTGGTTCTGTCGCTGGAGGAGGAACTGTCCACCACGCGGGAGGGCAGCGCGGTCTATACGCTCGACCACGAGGGGCACGCGGAGCTGAGCGAGCGCGCGGCGTATCTGCTCGGGCGCGCGCTGGCGCTGTGCGCGGAGACGGACGGCGCGCTGGACGTGTCCGTCTATCCGGTGGTGCGGGCGTGGGGCTTCACCACCGCCGACGGGAGCTACCGCGTCCCGGACGCGGCGGAGCTTGACGCGCTGCTGCAGAACGTGGACTACACGCGCGTGCTGCTCGACGGCACGGAGGCGTCCGTGCCGGAGGGCATGGAGATTGACCTCGGCGCGGTGACGAAGGGCTACACGGGGGACCTCCTCACGGCGCTGCTGCGCGAGAGCGGCGTGGAAAGCGCGCTGCTGGACCTCGGCGGCAACGTGCAGACGGTGGGCTGCAAGCCGGACGGCAGCAACTGGCGCGTTGGCGTGAAGGACCCCGCGGGCGAGGGCCTGCTCGGCGCGCTGGCGGTGGCGGACAAGGCCGTCGTCACCTCGGGCGGCTATGAGCGCTATTTCACCGACGATGCGGGCACGCTGTACTGGCACATCATGGACCCGCGCAGCGGCTGCCCCGCGCGCAACGGGCTGATTTCCGTCACCGTCGTCGGCGACGAGGGCCTGTACTGCGACGCGCTCTCGACGGCGCTGTTTGTCATGGGCACGGAGGACGCCATCGCCTTCTGGCGCGCGCACCGCGACTTTGACATGGTGCTGGTCACGGAGGACGGCAGGCTGCTGCTCACGCCGGCGCTGGCGGAGCGCTTCACGCCGGCGGACGCCCTGCGCTACGAAACAGCGGTGATTGCCGATGCTTAAGACACGCACGTGGATTCTGCTCTTCGCCGCCGCGGCGCTGGCGCTGGGGCTGCTGTCCTGGCGTCTGCTCGGCACGCCGGTGGAGGGCACCGTCGTGGAGGTCGTGCAGGACGGCGTCGTGCTGCGCGAGATTGACCTCTCCGCGGTGCGCGAGGCGTATTCCTTTGTGGTCACGTGGCCGGACGGCGGCAGCAACACCGTGCTGGTCGAGCCGGGGCGCATCTGCGTGGCGGAGGCGGACTGCCCGGACGGGCTCTGCGTCCGCCAGGGCTGGCTGAGCGACCGGGGCGCGCCGCTGGTCTGCCTGCCGCATCGGCTGGTCATCCGGCTCAAGGGCGAAGGCGCGCTGGACGGCGTTTCCCGCTGAGGTGAGGCAGTGAACACGAAACGAATCACAAAGATGGCGCTGCTGACCGCCGTGGCGCTGATTCTCTTCACGGTGGAGGCGCAGATTCCAGCGCCCGTGCCGATTCCCGGCGTCAAGCTGGGGCTGGCGAACATCATCACGGTGTACGCCATGTTTGCCCTCGGTCCCGCGGACACGCTGTGCATCCTGCTGGTGCGCGTCGTTCTGGGCAGCATGTTCTCCGGGGCGATGATTTCGCTGCTCTACTCCCTCAGCGGCGGGTTGCTGTGCTACGCGGTGATGCTGCTGCTACGCCGCGTCCTGAGCGAGCGGCAGATTTGGGTGTGCAGCGTGCTGGGCGCGGTGGCGCACAACGCGGGGCAGATGCTTGCCGCCATTGCCATTCTGCGCACGACCGCCGTGGCGGTCTACTTCCCCGCGCTGCTGCTCTCCGGCATGGTGACGGGGCTGTTCACCGGGCTGTGCGCGCAGGAGGTCCTGCGCCGGCTGCGGAAGGCTTAGAAAACGCCGCGCACTTCACGACGAAGTGCGCGGCGTTTTTTGTCATACTGATACCTGATCAAAATGCTTGAAAAGCATTTTGATAGCGCCGCAGGCGCGTAGGTATCGCATGAGACGACATGACGCGCTCTGCGCGGCATGAGCGTGCGAAGCACGCGCGATTTCAAACCAATCATTTTGATTTGAAATCAGTATCAGATGCTCAGCAGGCGGCGCAGCTCCTTCACGCGGTCCCGCCCGATGGGCAGCACGGCGGACGAGCCGCGCACGCGCAGCGCGAAGCTGCTGCCGTTCCATGGAAAGATGTCCT
>JAILRK010000205.1 GCA_024698225.1 Oscillospiraceae bacterium
CAGCGGCGCAGCCGCCCGAGTCCGAAGACCCCGCGCCGGCAGAGGGACCCGAAGCGCCCGCGCAGGCGGACCTTGCGGCACGGCTCGCGGCGATGACGACGGAGGAGAAGGTCGGGCAGCTCTTTTTCGCGCGCTGCGCCGAGCCGGACATGGCGGAAAAAATCGCGCGCTGCCACCTCGGCGGCGTGCTGCTGTTCGGGCGCGACTACAAGGACGCGGACGGCGCGTGGCTGAGCGAGGCGGCGTTCACGCAGAAGCTGCGCGCCTATCAGAACGCGGCGGACGTCCCGCTGTTCATCGGCAGCGACGAGGAGGGCGGCACGGTCACGCGCGCGACGCGCAACCCGAACCTGTTTGACGCAAAGCTGCCCTCGCCGCAGGCGCTGTACACGGCGGGCGGCATGGACGGCCTGCTGACGCACACGCTGGCATACAACGAACGGCTGCGCGCGCTGGGTGTCAACGTGAACTTTGCGCCGGTGTGCGACGTGTCCACCGACCCGGCGGACTTCATCTACGCGCGCGCCTTCGGGCAGGACGCCGCCGCGACCGCCGACTATGCCGCGCAGGTTGTGGACGTGATGGGCAAGGCGGGCATCGGCTGCGTGCTCAAGCACTTCCCCGGCTACGGCAACAACGTGGACACCCACACGGGAATCGCGATTGACGCCCGCCCCATCGAGACGTTCCGCAGCGCCGATTTCCTGCCCTTTCAGGCGGGCATTGACGCGGGCGCGCCCTTCGTGCTGGTGAGCCACAACGTCGTCAACTGTCTGGACGCGGAATATCCTGCTTCGCTCTCCCCCGCCGCCTACGCGCTGCTGCGCGCGGAGCTGGGCTTTTCGGGCGTGGCGCTGACCGACGACCTCGCCATGGACGCGGTGAAGGCCTATGCCGACCACGGCGACGCGGCGACGCTGGCGCTGCTGGCGGGCTGCGACATGGTGGTGACCACGGACTTTGAGACACAGATTGCGCAGGTGCTCGCCGCCATGGCGGACGGCACGCTGCCGATGGAGACCATCGACGCCGCCGTGCTGCGCGTGCTGACGGTGAAGCAACAGCTTGGATTACTTTGATTTGGACGGAGAACAAAACGATGGAAACGAAAAAGCGCTACTATGACGACCCGTATCTGAAAACCTTCACCGCCCGCGTGCTCTCCTGCGAGCAGACGAAGGGCGGCTTCGCCGTCGTGCTGGATGAGACGGCGTTCTACCCCGAGGGCGGCGGACAGCCCGCCGACCACGGCACGCTGGGCGCGGTCAACGTGCGGGACGTGCACGAGAAAAACGGCGTCATCACGCATCTCTGCGACGGCGCGCTTGAGCCCGGCGAGACCGTGCGCGGCAGCATCGACTGGGCGCGCCGCTTCGACCACATGCAGCAGCACTCCGGCGAGCACATCTGCTCCGGCATGATTTGCGCGCGCTTCGGCTGCGACAACGTGGGCTTCCACATGGGCGCGGACGTCGTGACCATCGACTTCAACGCCGACATCACCTGGGACACGCTCATGGAGCTTGAGGCGCAGGCGAACCGCTATCTCTACGAGGACCACCCCATCGACATCGGGTTCCACCGCGGCGCGGAACTGGACGCCATCGACTACCGCAGCAAGAAGCCGCTCGACGGCGACGTGCGGATTGTCGCCTTCCCCGGCGCGGACTGCTGCGCCTGCTGCGGCACGCACGTCGCGCGCAGCGGCGAGGTGGGCATCGTCAAGTTCCTCTCCTGCCAGCGCTTCCGCGAGGGCGTGCGCATCGAGCTGCTTTGCGGCGCACGGGCGTACCGCTATCTCTCCGCCGTGTGGGAGCAGAACCTCCGCGTGGCGCAGTCGCTGTCCGCCAAGCCGACGGAGAGCGCAAAGGCCGTGGCGCGCATGGAGGCGGAGCTCGGCGCGCTGAAGCTGCGCGCGGCGCAGCTGGAAAACGAGGTCTTCGCCCGCCGCGCCGAGCGCTACAGCGGCGCGGGCAATGTGCTGCTCTTTGAGGAGGACATGAGCCCCGACAGCGTGCGCAAGCTCTGCGACGCCGTGATGCAGACCTGCGGCGGGCGCTGCGCCGTCTTCGCCGGGAGCGACGGCGCGTGGAAGTACGCCCTCGGCGAGCCCGGCGGCGACCTGCGCGCGCTGGTGAAGCAGCTCAACGCCGCCCTCACCGGCCGCGGCGGCGGCAAGCCCAACTTCGCCCAGGGCAGCGCCGCCGCCAAGCGCAGCGAGGTCGAGGCGTTCTTCGCCGGCCTGTAAGACACGCCCCCGCCGCACAGCGGGTGAGAGGGTGCCACGCAGCCCCGAACCGCGTAAATTGATGGCTGGATTGAGGGGAGTTTCGCGCCCCGGCGCAGTAGGCTTCCGGCAGATCCCTTGCGCAAAGGGAGCTGCCGGGGCAGCCGGCTGAGGGTTTGCCAGTACTAGGCAGGATACATACGACAGCGTTCCAAGAATAAGATGGTGCCTGCCGTCAATCCCTCCGCGCGCCACCTCTTTTTGCACAAGGGAGGCTTTGGCACGGCGCAAGTCCGCAAGTTCTCTGCAAAGCCACAACA
>JAILRK010000240.1 GCA_024698225.1 Oscillospiraceae bacterium
TCTTCCATGGCAGGAACTCCTCCAGCTCCGCGTTGGATGGGTTCTTCTCCAGAAATCGGATGTTGGTCAGCACATAGTTCAAATACCGAAACGGATCGAGACCGTTTGCCTTCGCCGTTTCCACCAGCGCGTAGACCGTGGCGCTCGCCTCGGCACCCTTGGGCGTGTCGCAGAACAGCCAGTTCTTTCTGCCCACCACAAACGGCCGGATCGCGTTCTCCGCGATGTTGTTGGTGATATCCACCTCGCCGTGGTGCAAAAACTCGTTGAGATATGCCTTTTGGTTCTTTGCGTAGACCACGGCTTCCTCCAGCTTGCTGCCGGGGGTGGGGTCGAGCTGTTCCACCCACGCCCAATAGACGTCAAGCAGGGGCTCCACCTGTGCCTGACGCGCCTGCTGCCGTGTCTTTGGGGCGAAGGTCTCAAACTTCCGCTCCAGAGCAAACAGCTTGTTGCAATATTCATAACCCATCGCGGCCTTGGACGTCGCGGGTGTCGCGCCCTTCGGCATCGCCTCGCGCCACTTTCTGCGCATATGCGCCCAGCAGCCGCAGCGCGTGGCTCCTGAGACCTGCGCGTAACCCGCGTAGCCGTCCGTCACCAGACACCCGCTGAAATCCTTCAGCAGCGACGCCGGATGCTTGCCGCTGCGATCCGGCTGGTACTCGAAGAACCGAATCGGCTCCGTGCAGTACCGCCCGCTGGCGTAGACCCACATGCGGGACTCCGAGGTCGCGCTCTTGCCGTCCTCCTTGAGCACCTGCACCACCGTCTCATCGGCGTGGATCACGTCCAGCTCCGACAGACGCTTGCGCATCAGACGGTACAGCGGTCGCAGCCAGCGTCTGGAAACCTCGTTCACCCAGTTGGCGAGCGTCGCGCGGCTCAGCACCACGCCCTCCCGCTTCCAAATCTGCTCCTGCCGGTACAGCGGGATGCCGTTCACATACTTCTGCGTCATCACATCCGCCACTGTGGACGGCGACGCCAGTGAGTGCTTCAGCAGTCTCGCCGGAGCTTTGACGGAAACCAGATGTCCAAAGCCTGTCTGCTCCTCGCAATGCTTGCAGGCGTAGGTATTGGCGTAGTATTTGATGTGGAGGACCTGCTTCGGGATAATCTGCAATTCTTCGTACAGGAGCTTCTTCCCGATACAGACCATTTCCTTCCCGCACTTGGAGCAGATTTTCTGGTCTTCGGACAGATCCAGGCAAATCTCCTTCGTCGGGAGCTCCTTTGTGAGTTCTTCGTTCGTGCGCTTCTTCTTGCGCTCGTGCGCAGCGACAAGCGTTTTCTCCGTCGGCTCCTCCGCTTTCTCGTCCTGCGCCTGCTCTGCCTCGTTGAAGATGCGCAACTGCTCGCTGTCCGGCAGGACATAGCCGCGCTTTTCACTGGACTGGCCAAACCGCGCCCGCTGCGCGATGAGCAGCAGCTCGTTCATCCGATCCAGCTTCTGCTTCAAGAGCTTGTTTTCAGCTGTGAGATCATCGACCATTTTGTTGAGTTTTTTCACCGTGTCGAGCAGCTCTTTTGCCTCTGTTTCGGACATGTGATCTCACCGCCTTTCTGGTAAGATTATACCACAAAAGCGGTGAGATGTACAGCAATTTATGCAAATTTCGTGCTAAAATACATCTTTTTGTTTGCCCTTTCGGATTGCCTTCGGCTGCTCGATTTTCAGTCCTTCCATCAGCCAGCGGAAGGACTGCGCATCCAGATGTTTCAGTTCCTCGGTGTTGCGCGGCCATTGGAACGCGCCGTTGCTCAAGCGTTTGTAGATGAGGATATATCCGTCCCCAGACCAGTACAGCGCCTTGATGCGGTCTGTCCGCCGTCCGCAGAAGAGGAACAGGCTGTCCTCTCGAAGCTCCATGCTGTACTGTGCCATGACAATGGCCGCTAAGCCGTCGATACCGCGGCGAAGATCGGTATAACCGCAGGCGACGTAGTAATTCCTCACACTGCTCAGGTCGATCATAGCTTTTGCAACACTTGCAGCAGCGATGCGATCGCCGCCGCGTCCGTTTTGGCAGGCAGTTCCAGAATCGCAGCGCCGAAGCGAATGTGGATCATGTCATCCGTGATGTATTCTTCATCATCCAGAGCGACCAACTGTGGCTGCTTTTCAAGCGCGGTTTCGCGCAGCTTCCTCAGCCAGTAGTAGAACGTCTTTTCCGCGATGCCGTTCTGCCGGCAAAACTCGCGGTTGGATAACCCGCTCTCCTTACAGCGCCGGTGAATCTGTGCCCATTCCTGTAGCCTGTATGCATCCCGTACCGCCAACACATCTGCCATGTCTGCATACCCCCTCTTTCAGTTTCTCGAATTCCTGCCATGCAGGTTTTCGAGACTTTGGGGGTATTGTCTCACATTTATCCGAAATTTGGTAGGCGGGTGGTTATTGAGCGCTTACCTTTCAGCAATACAATCCTTTGCAAAAAACCCTGAAAGAGGAAACGCAAAATGCGCATCCTCTTTCGGGGTTTTTGATTTTGGTTGAAATTTGCATGCAGGTAGAACAAAGCCGCCCCAAGCAACGGAGCGACTTAAGGCTTTAATTCCTATTAGGTAAGATAATAGTGGAACATTTCGTTCCATAACCATACTATACACAAGATATTGTGGCTTGTCAAGAAAAATTTACAGTTTGTTCAGACTTTTCTGAGCTGATACTTGAGGCTCCGGTTAAGAAGCCATTGTCCCGGACCGAAAAGCCGCTTGGCAAGAATAGGGATTGACTCAAGAAATCGGCTCTTTTTTCTCCTCGAGGCACCGAACGCCCGGCACCGTTTTCAAATTTTTCGGTTTTGCGGCGAAGAATTACCCGCTCACGCGAACGCCGCAGCAGGGAGCCGGCAGCCGCGGGTCGGCTGAGGGATTGACGGCGCCAGGCTGGATATACACGGAGCACGACCGCAAGCCAAGCGCCGCCATAAGACGTTGCCCGCGAACGGCTGGAGCAATACGATGACTTTCCGTAAAAAGGCGACTGCCTGCCGTCAATCCCTCCGTCACGCGCTCCGCGCGCGACACCTCCCTTTGCACAAGGGAGGCTTTGGCAGGGCGCAAGCCTGAACGTTCTCTGCGAAGCTCCGGAAGCGACAGGAGCTGCTTGCGCTCTGCCTGACATGAAAAAAACCGGCCGAGGGGCCGTCGGCGGTTATGAAACCGTTCTGACCCCTTGCCTTTTCTCCTGCGCTATGTTACAGTATAGCCATCAAAGGAAAGGGAGCGCACATGATTCCTTGTTATTTCGTCACAGACGCGGTGACCGGCAATGAGCTGTCGGCAACGATTCGCCCGGCGACCCGGATTGATTTTGAGAAGACCGTTTCGGAGAGCTGGCAGACAAGCTGGTTGACAGACCACATCCAGCAGAAAGATTTGGAGAAGTACGCGCTTGAAATCACGGCGTCAAGGGAACTGGTCGGCCTCGGTGCCTACCGCAATATGCCGGATGGTCTTCTTGTCTACATTGACTATATTGAGAGCGCACCGGCAAGCAATCCTACGATTGCGCGCAGAAAGCGATATCTCGGCATAGGAGCGGCTCTTCTGGCGTATGGTATTCAGTTGTCCATTGACTACGGCTATGGTGGTGCCATCTATCTGAAGGCGAAGACTTCGGAGATATGGGAACACTATATCAAAGACTTTGGAGCAATCCCGTTCAGCCGCAGAGAGCCGTTTTTGCTGCTGATTGACGGCGAAGCGGCACGCAGGCTGTTTACACAGTATTTGAAGGAGGGATAGGCAATGCAGGATAAGAAGTATCTTAAGCTCGACGAGGCAGCGGCGCCGAACGGCTATGTGGCGATTCCCTCTGAGGAGGACTTGGCGTACATTACGCACTTCCGGCAAGTGTGCAAGCGGTATCAGATTGACTTCGCACAGGCGGACGAGGACGAGCGCGACTTCGTAATCCGCATGGCGGAGAAGAGCTTTTCCCGGAAACGGGCTTAGCTGCTCTTTTCGTGCCTGACATGACAAAAAACCAGCCATTTGGCTGGTTTTTTGCTGCTCTTGGGGAGAGTGCTCAGTCCGTCGGATAGTGGCCGAGGACTTTGCCGAGGGTGCGCAGGCGGGTTTCGTCGGCGATCTGGATGTCGGCGTAGGCGGGGTTGAACG
>JAILRK010000073.1 GCA_024698225.1 Oscillospiraceae bacterium
ATGAGCGCCCTGAACGCGTCCTCGTCCACGCTCAGCCCCTCGTCCTTCGCCATCTCGATGGTCAGGTCGATGGGGAAACCGTAGGTGTCGTAGAGCTTGAAGGCGTCCGCGCCGGAGAAGGTCGTCTCGCCCTTGGTCTTGTGCTCGGCAAGCATGTCGGAGAAAATGCGCATGCCGCCGTCGATGGTCTTGGCGAAGTTTTCCTCCTCAGTGCGCACGACCTTAGTGATGTACGCCTGCTTTTCGCGGATGTCGCGGTACTCGCCCTCGTTGACGGAGACCACGGTGTCCACAATCTCGTGGAGGAAGGGCTCGTTGACGCCCAGCAGCTTGCCATGGCGCGCGGCGCGGCGCAAAAGCCTGCGCAGCACGTAGCCGCGGCCCTCGTTGCTCGGCAGCACGCCGTCGCAAATCATGAAACAGGCGGAGCGGATGTGGTCGGTGATGACGCGCAGCGAAACGTCCTTCGCGGTGCTCTCGCCGTAGTGCGCGCCGGTGATTTCGCTGACCTTGTTCGTGATGTGCATGACCGTGTCCACGTCGAACAGGCTGTCCACGTCCTGACTCACGACGGCAAGGCGCTCCAGGCCCATGCCGGTGTCGATGTTTTTCTGCTTGAGCTCGGTATAGTTGTTGTGCCCGTCGTTGTCAAACTGCGAGAACACGACGTTCCAGACCTCCATGTAGCGGTCACAGTCACAGCCGACGGTGCAGGTCGGCTTGCCGCAGCCGTACTTCTCGCCGCGGTCATAGTAGATTTCGGAGCAGGGACCGCAGGGACCGGAGCCGTGCTCCCAGAAGTTGTCCTCCTTGCCGAACTTGAAGATGCGCTCGGCGGGGATGCCAATCTCACGGTTCCAGATGTCAAAGGCCTCGTCGTCGGCGGGTGTGGTCTCGTTGCCGGCAAAGACCGAGGGATACAGGCGGTCCGCCTCCAGCCCCGCCCACTGGGGAGAGGTCAGGAACTCCCACGCCCAGTGGATGGCATCACGCTTGAAGTAGTCGCCAAACGAGAAGTTGCCCAGCATCTCAAAGTAGGTGCCGTGGCGCGCGGTCTTGCCGACGTTGTCGATGTCGCCGGTGCGAATGCACTTCTGGCAGGTGGTGACGCGGCGACGGGGCGGCTCCTCCTCGCCCTTGAACCAGGGCTTCATCGGCGTCATGCCCGCGTTGATGAGCAAAATGGATTTGTCGTTCTGCGGCACGAGCGAAAAGCTCGGCAGGCGCAGGTGCTGCTTTTCCTCGAAGAAGGTGAGGAACTTCTCACGCAGCTCGTTGAGGCTGTAGCTGGGATGTGCCATGTGATGATTCTCCTTTTATGTGAAGTATCGATTCGTTCAACAGTCAGACTATTTTATAGAGGATGCGCGCATTTGTCAATTCCGAAAACGTTGGCGGTTGCAAATTTCCGAAACTGCGTATATAATCTATCCGTTTTGGAGGGACGCATTATGAAATCATTCAACGTCGGCTACGTCTATATCGTTCTGTGCGCGGTCATCTTCAGCTTCATGGAGGTCGTGCTCAAATTCACCAGCGGTCTGTTCTACCCCATGCAGATTACGGTGCTGCGCTTTCTGCTCGGCGGCACGGTGCTGCTGCCCTTTGCCCTGCGCTCCATCCGCGCCCACAACGCGCGCTTCACGAAGGAGGACGCGGGCTTTTTCGCCCTGCTCGGGTTTTTGTTCGTCTGCATCGCCATGACCTTCTATCAGATGGCGGTGACTCGCGCGCCGGCGTCGGTGGTGGCGGTTCTGTTCTCCTGCAACCCCATCTTCATCACGGTGCTGGCGGGGCTGATTCTGCACGAGCCGGTTCGCAAAAACCACGTGCTGGCGCTGTGCCTTGAAATCGTGGCGGTGCTCATCATCGTGGACCCCCTCCACGCACGGCTGGACAGCGCGGGCGTGGTTTTCGCCCTGCTCTCCGCGGCGCTGTTCGCGCTCTACAGCGTGTTCGGCAAAAAGCGTGCGGCGCGCTTTGGCGGCATCGCCGTCACGAGCCTCTGCTCGCTCTTCGGCGGCGCGGAGCTGCTGGTGCTGCTGCTCTTCGGTCACACCGCCGCCGGTGCGGCGCTGTTCGGCTCCCTCGGGCTGACGCTCTACATCGATGTGCCGCTGCTCTCCACGCTGACGGCGCGCTCGCTGCCGTGGCTGCTCTACCTCGGCGCGGTCAACACGGGTCTTGGCTTCGTGTTCCACATGCTTGCCATGGAAAAGACCAGCGCGCAGACCGCGTCCCTGATTTTCTTTCTCAAGCCCATGCTTGCGCCGCTGTTCGCGTTGCTGTTCATCCACGAGGAAATTCGGCTGAACATGTGGCTGGGCATCCTCTGCTTCCTTGTTGGCTCGGGCTGCGCCGTTCTGCCCGGCGTCATCGAGGCGAACCGCGCGCAAAGCGCCGCCTCACGCTGAAGAAAATGCAGCCGCTCAGGCGCGGTTGAAGCGCGCCCGGGCAGCTGCGAAACTCTTATAATCCGCTCAGCTCCACCTTGTGCCGCACGAAGCTCATCGGCGGCACGGGGCGGGGCATTTTCATCTGAAAGACGGTTTTGGGCGTGCGCACCTCCGCCTGCGCCGCGCCGTCCACGAACAGCGGCGGCACCGTCATCGAAAACGGGCGGCAGTCCGGACCGACGACCTCCACGGCGTCCCCTGCGGCAAACTTGTTGCGCAGCGACAGCGTGGCGTTCCCGTCCGCGTCGCAGTCCTCCACGACGGCGACCACCTGCCATTCGCGCAGATAGCGCGCATCGTCCGTAAACTGTCCGGGCGCGCCGTAGTAGAAGCCCGTGGCATAGTGCCGATGGCTGACGTGCTCCACCTCGTCACGCCACGCGCTGTCAAGGACTTCTCCTTTCCATGCTGCGTCAATTCCGTGGCGGTAGGCACCCGTGACGATGGCGGCGTAGTACTCGCTCTTCGCGCGGCCCTCCAGCTTCACGCAGTCGATGCCAGCGTCGCAGACGTCGTCCAGATGGTCAATCATGCACATGTCGCGGGAGTTCATGATGTAGGTGCCCTTCTCGTCCTCGAAGACCGGGAAATACTCGCCCGGGCGTTTTTCCTCCATCAGCGCGTATTGATAGCGGCAGGGCTGGGCGCACTCGCCGCGGTTGGAATCGCGCCCGGTCATGTAGTTGGACAGAAGGCAGCGCCCGCTGTAGCTGACGCACATTGCGCCGTGGACAAAGGTCTCGAGCTGCAGCTCCGGCGAAACCTGCGCACGGATGGTGCGGATTTCGTCAAGCGACAGCTCGCGCGCCAGTACGACGCGCGTTGCGCCGAGGTCGTACCACGCCTGCGCGCAGGCGCTGTTGGCAATGCTCTGCTGTGTGGAGATGTGGCGCTCGCAGCGCGGCGCGTACTTCCCCGCCATGGTGAACACGCCGAGGTCCGCGACGATGAGCGCGTCCACGCCGGCGGCGTTCAGGTTTTCCAGGTGCTCCGGCAACGCCTTGAGCTCGTCGCCGCGGGGCATGGTGTTGACCGTGACGTGCACGCGCACGCCGTGCGCATGGGCGAAGCGCACCGCCTCGCGCAGCGCCTCGGGCGTGAAGTTGCCCGCAAAGGCGCGCATGCCGAAGCTGGTTCCGGCGAGATACACGGCGTCCGCGCCGTAGAGCACCGCCATGCGCAGCTTTTCCATATCCCCCGCAGGAGCGAGCAGCTCCGGTTTTTTCCGCTCTATCCTGCTCATCCGGCGTACTGATTGCTGTTGACGAAGTTGAGGAACTTCGCATAGGTGTCAAAGAAGTGGTGCACGCCGTCCGTGCCGAGCGCGTAGAAATAGTAGCCCGTCTGCGCCGGCTCAAGCGCCGCCTTGATGGACGCGATGCCCGGGTTGGCAATCGGCGTGGGCGGCAGGCCCTGGTGCAGATGCGTGTTGTAGGGCGTGTCGATGTTCAGGTCCGACTGCGTCAGCTTGCCGGTATAGCGCTCGCCAAGGCCGTAAATCTGGGAGGCGTCAATCTGCAGGAGGTGGTAGGTCTCGCCCACGTGATTGAGACGGTTGTAGATGACGGAGGCGATGTTTGCGCGGTCATGGCCGTCGGTCTCCTTCTCGATGAGAGAGGCGATGGTGATAATCTCGCCAAGGGAGTAGCCGGACGCCTCGACCAGGTCCATCATACCCTCGTCCATCTTGTTGTCGAAGTTGGTAAGCATTCTGCCCAGCGCCGTCGAGGGCTTGCCGTTCACGTAGAATTCGTAGGTGTCCGGGAAGAGGAAGCCCTCCAGACGGGACACGTCGCCGGTTTCCCCGGTGATGAAGGCATAGCCGAAGTTGTAGTTCGCCGCGGCGTCAAGCAGCTCCTCCTCGGTGTTGACGCCGTACTTCGCCATCAGCGCGATAATCTGGCGCACGGTGTAGCCCTCGGGGATGACGATGCGCACGGTTTCGGAGGTCAGCGCACCGCTGCTCGAGCGCATGCCGTTGATGAGCGCGTTGTAGTCCATCTGCGTGTTGAGGTCGTGCTCGCCAATGCCGATTTTGTCCTCCGCGTGGGCGATTTTGCCGAAGAGCTTGAAGAACCACTTGTATTCAATCAGTCCCTCGTCGCTCAGCTTGTCGGCAATGGTGTTGATGTCGTCGTCCTTCGTGATGGTGACCGTTGCGGTCAGCGGCTCTTTGTTGAGCGCGGCAAAATCGTTTGCCAGCAGCCAGCCGACGCCGGAGAGCGCCAGCGACGCAATGACGACGAACAGCAGCCATGCGACAAAGCGCTTGAGAAAACGGAAGCGTTTCCTGCGGCGCGTCCGCCGCCGGGGCGTCGTGTGTCCGTCCGCCGCGGCAGCGTGGGCGCTCTCCTCGCGAACGCGGCGCGTATCATATCGTGCGGTATCGAACTGTCTTTCCTCACTCATAGCCTGGTCTCCTATCATCAATCAAGCGTTCTCTCGCTGTAGAAGGGCGCTTGTGCGCCGGTAAATCTCCTCGTGAATGTCCTCAATGGAGCGCATCCTGCCCGAGCGCGAGCAGTCGACGTACTGCCAGCCGTAGTCCGCGACCAGCTGCTCCCCCACCGCGCGGCAGGCACGCAGATACGCGTCGTCGCGCTCGTGGATGTCGGCGGAGGTGGAGGTCGCCGCCTCGCGGCGGCGCATCATGCGCTCGCTCAGCTCCGTCGGCACGTCGAGATAAAACACCGCCGTCGGCTCAGGCAGCCCCAGAAGACCGTACTCGAAGCCGAAAAGCCAGTCCAGGAAGGCCTTGCGCTCGTCAGGCGGCAGCTTGGACGCCTGGTGCACGGCGTTGGAGGTGGTGTAGCGGTCGGCAATCAGAATGCCGCCGCGCTGATAAAACCCGCCCCAGGACTGCCGGTACGAGCAGTAGCGGTCCACGGCGTAAAACGTGGAGGCGGCATAGGCGTTCACGTCCCCGGGCTTAGCGCCCAGCTTGCCGCTGAGATACAGCTCCACCGCCGCGGCGGAGGGCTCGCCGTAGCGCGGGAAGGTCAGCGGCAGGCAGTCCACGCCCTCGCTGAGAAGGCGCTCGCGCAGCAGCTTCGACTGCGTCGCCTTGCCGGACCCGTCCGTGCCCTCAAACACAATCAGCCTGCCCATGCTCATTTTCCCTTCGACAGCGCGACGTGGACCAGAAACAGAGGCAGCTTCATCATCCGTCCCACACGGGAGGGGTTTTTGATGAGACGGTAGAACCACTCTAAATTGTGGTTTACATAAAAATCGGGTGCGCGCTGTGCGACGCCGGCGAACACGTCCAGCGAGCCGCCAAGACCCAGCAGCAGCTTTGCGCCCGTCGCCTCGCCGTAGGCTGCCATGAACTTCTCCTGCTTCGGCGCGCCGAGGCAGATGAGCGCCATGTCCGCACCGCTTGCGCAGATGGCGGCGGCAGCGTCCGCGTCGTCCTTGAAGTAGCCGTCCTTCGTCCCGGCGACGGTCAGCCCCGGGAACCTCTGGCAGAGGTTTTTCGCCGCCTGCTCCGCCACGCCCGGCTTTGCGCCGAGGAAAAACACGGATTTGCCGCTGTGCGCGCAGTATTCGAGCATCGCCGTGCCGAACTCAATGCCCGGCACACGCTCGCGCAGCGGTGTTTTGAGCATTTTTGCACCGTAGATGACGCCGATGCCGTCGGGCAGAACGAGGTCTGCGCCGTTGACCGCCGCCATTGCGGCGGCATCGCTCCGGCAGGTTTCTACAATTTCCGGATTTGGCGTGACGACGTAGTGCGCGCCCTCGCTGTCGAGCAGCGCCTGTCCGATGGCAAGCGCCTCCGTCATGGTCACGTTGTCAAAGCCGACGCCCAGTACATGAATCCTCATAGCGTTTCCCCTGTCTTATCATATTGAACTCTCATTATAGCAC
Organism: Oscillospiraceae bacterium; assembly: GCA_024698225.1. GTDB lineage: Bacteria > Bacillota > Clostridia > Oscillospirales > Oscillospiraceae > Hominicoprocola. Next base: position 6,327 of record JAILRK010000073.1, read on the forward strand.
AGAACGCGTGGCAGGTCAATTTCCTGCCGTGCTTTTCTTGTCGGGAAGCTGCACCAGCACCACGGCGAGCAGCATCAGCGCGCAGCCGAACAGCTCGCGTGCGCTCAGTCGTTCGTGCAGCAGCAGCGCGCCGCTGAGCGCCGCAAACAGGGACTCCAGGCTCAGCAGCAACGAGACCACGGCGGGGTCGCCGTCCTTCTGTGCCACAATCTGCAGGGTGTAGCCGATGCCGCCCGAGATGAGACCCGCGTAAAGGATGGGCAGCGCGCAGTCGGCAATCGCGCCCAGGGGCAGGCCCTCGAACACCAGCGCCAGAACCAGGGATTCCGCGGCGGCGACAAAAAACTGCAGGCACGCGAGCACGACGCCGTCGAAACGCTCGGTGAAGTGGTCAACGGCGAGGATATGAAACGAAAACACGAACGCGCAGCCGAGGACGTAGAGGTCCCCCGCGTTGAACGAGGGTGCGCCCCCAGCGGCAAAGCTGAGATAGTACAGGCCGAGAAGCGCCGCCGCCACGCCGCACCACACCACAAGCCGCACGCGCTTGCCGAGAAACAGCCCCAGCAGCGGCACGAGGATGATATAGAGCGCCGTGACAAAGCCCGCCTTGCCTGCCGTGGTGAAGTTCATGCCGTACTGCTGCAGGTTGGACGCGAGCATCAGCAAGGTGCCGAGCACCAGACCGCCGGGCAGCGCGGCACGCAGTTGTGCGCGCAGCGCGTATCCCCCGCGCTTTGCGCGCAGGGCAAGAAACGCCAGCAGCGCAAGCCCTGCCAGAAGATAGCGTGTCCAGGTGAAGGTGAATGCGCCGATGACCGAGGCGCCGCTCTTCTGCGCCACGAAAGCACAGCCCCAGATGAGCGCCGTAAAGAGCGGGAGGACAATCTGTTTTGTCTTTTTGTTCATATTCTGTTGTCTGCCTTTTCCGTTTGTGTTAGAATCCCGTATATCCTAACAGATGTTGCGCACAAAATCAAGAAAGAGAGCGGTAAAAATCGATGTACGTCTTTGACCTCGACGGAACGCTGATAGACTCCAACGGCATATGGCAGCAGGTGGACGTGACCTTCCTCGCCCGCCGCGGTCTGCCCTACACAAAGGAATACTACGAGGGCGTCGCCCACACGATTCTTCCGAAGGCGGCGGTGTTCACAAAAGCATACTGCCACAGCGAGCAGAGCTGCGAGGAGA
>JAILRK010000080.1 GCA_024698225.1 Oscillospiraceae bacterium
CAACTACCGCGGCAAGCTCTGGACCCGCGCCGAGGCGCGCGCGGCGATGACCGACCTGTGCCAGTACGTGGACGTGTGCATCTCCAACGAGGAGGACGCGAAGGACGTGTTCGGCATTGAGGCGGAGGCCACCGACATCTATGCCGGCGAAATCAACCGCGAGGGCTACAAGTCCGTTGCCAAGCAGCTGGCGGACAAGTTCGGCTTTGAGAAGGTCGCCATCACCCTGCGTGAGTCCCACAGCGCGTCCGACAACGGCTGGAGCGCCATGCTCTACGACGTGAAGAGCGGCGAGTTCTGCTTCTCCAAGAAGTACGAGCTGCGCATCATCGACCGCGTCGGCGGCGGCGACAGCTTCGGCGGCGGCCTGATTTACTCCCTGCTCTCCGGCAAGAGCACGCAGGAGGCGGTGGAGTTCGCGGTTGCGGCGTCCGCGCTCAAGCACTCCATCGAGGGTGACTACAACATGGTCGGCGTTGCCGAGGTTGAGAAGCTCGCCGGCGGCGACGGCTCCGGCCGCATCCAGCGCTGAGCCATGAAACACGCCAATCCCTTGCTCAAAGGGGAAAGCGGGCAGAAATTCATCACCTTCGGTGAGATTATGCTCCGCCTGACCCCGCCGAACTATGAGAAAATCCGTGTTGCCACGGACTTCGAGGCGAGCTATGGCGGCAGCGAGGCGAACATTGCGCTGGCGCTGGCGAACCTTGGCGTGGACAGCACGTTCTTTACCGTCGTGCCGAACAACTCGCTGGGCAAAAGCGCGGTGCGCATGCTGCGCAGCAACGACGTGCACTGCACGCCCGTTATCCTCGCCACGCCCGAGGAGACGCCGACGCACCGCCTCGGCACCTATTACCTCGAGACCGGCTACGGCATCCGCCCCAGCAAGGTCACCTATGACCGCAAGCACAGCGCCATCACGGAGTACGACTTCAGCAAGGTCGACCTGGACTGGCTGCTCTCCGGCTTTGACTGGCTGCACCTGTCCGGCATCACCCCGGCGCTGTCGCCGAGCTGCGCGGACTTCATCCTCGACTGCCTGAAAAAGGCGAAGGAGCTGGGGCTGACCGTCAGCTTTGACGGCAACTTCCGCTCCAAGCTCTGGACCTGGGACGAGGCGCGCGACTTCTGCACGCAGTGCCTGCCCTACGTCGACGTGCTGCTGGGCATCGAGCCGTACCATCTCTGGCGCGACGAGGACGACCACAGCAAGGGCGACTGGAAGGACGGCGTGCCGCTGCAGCCCAGCTACGAGGAGCAGGACGAGGTCTTCCAGGCCTTTGTCGAGCGCTATCCCAACATCAAGTGCATTGCCCGCCACGTCCGCTATGCGCACACGGGCAGTGAGAACAGCCTCATGGCGTACATGTGGTATCAGGGGCACACCTTCGAGAGCAAGCTCTTCACCTTCAACATCCTTGACCGCGTGGGCGGCGGCGACGCCTTTGCCAGCGGCCTGATTTACGCGATGATGAAGAACTACAAGCCCATGGACATGGTCAACTTCGCTGTGGCGAGCAGCGTCATCAAGCACACGATTCACGGCGACGGCAACATCACCGACGACGCCGAGAGCATCCGCAGCCTGATGAACATGAACTACGATATCAAGCGCTGAATCCATCAATCTTCCCCGCCCCTTGCGGGGGCGGGGATTTTTCTGAAAAGGAGAGAACTATGAAGCCCTTTATGGACAAGGATTTCCTGCTGGAGACCGGAACGGCGAAGCACCTGTTCCACGACGTCGCGGAGCATCAGCCGCTGGTCGACTACCACTGCCACATCTCCCCGCGCGAGATTTACGAGAATCGCCGCTTCAACAACCTCGTCGAGGTCTGGCTCGGCGGACAGAACCCGGACGGCAGCTACTTCGGCGACCACTACAAGTGGCGCGTGATGCGCTCCAACGGCGTGAGCGAGGACTACGTCACCGGCGACAAGCCCGCCTTCGAGCGCTTTGAGAAGTTCGTCGAGGCACTGCAGCTCGCCATCGGCAACCCAATGTACCATTGGTGCAACCTCGAGCTGCGCCAGTTCTTCGGCTTTGAAAAGCCCCTCACCCCGGAGACCGCCAAGGAGGCGTGGGACTGGTGCAACGACAAGCTGCAGAACGACCCGTCCCTCACCGTGCGCGGCATCATTGAAAAGGCGAACGTCGCCATGGTCGGCACGACCGACGACCCCGTGGACAGCCTGGAGTGGCACGAGAAAATCGCCGCCGACCCGACCATCAAGGTCAAGGTCTGCCCCTCCTTCCGCCCCGACAAGGCCATCAACATCAGCAAGCCCGGCTTCGCCGAGTACATCGGCAAGCTCGCCGCGAGCGTCGGCAAGGAGAAGCTGGAGACCGTCGAGGAGGTCTGCGCCGCGCTGATTGAGCGCCTGGAGTTCTTTGCGAAGATGGGCTGCCGCGCCAGCGACCACGGCCTGGACTACATCCCCTACCGCCCGGCGACGGCGGAGCAGGTCAACGCCGCCTACGCCAAGGTCATGCGCGGCGAGAGCGTCAGCGTCGAGGAGGCCGAGCAGTATCAGACCTGCATCCTCATGTGCCTTGGCAAGGCGTATCACCGCCTCAACATCGCCATGCAGCTGCACTACTCCTGCTACCGCAACGCCAACGAGCGCCTGTATGCCAAGCTCGGCCCCGACACCGGCTTTGACATGATTGCGCAGACCACCTGCGGCGTGCAGATTGCGCAGTTCCTCTCCGCGCTGGACCTGACCGGCGAGTGCCCCAAGACCATTCTCTACTCCCTCAACGGCGTGGACAACGACATGCTGGCGACGATGATGGGCTGCTTCCAGGGCACCGAGGTGCCGGGCAAGATTCAGCTCGGCAGCGCCTGGTGGTTCATGGACACCAAGAGCGGCATGGAGAACCAGATGCGCTCGCTCGCCAACCTGGGCCTTCTGGGCAACTTTGTCGGCATGCTGACCGACTCCCGCTCCTTCCTCAGCTATGCCCGCCACGACTACTTCCGCCGCATCCTCTGCAACCTCGTCGGCAACTGGGTCGAGAACGGCGAGTATCCCGACAACGACGCCGCGCTGCGCCGCATCGTCGAGGGCGTGAGCTATACCAACGCCAAGCGTTACTTTGACCTGTGAGGTGACTGCCATGGAACGACTGAGCTATCAGACCCTGGAGCAGCAGGGCTATTCCGGTTATCTGCTCAAGAGCGCGCCGGAGCGCGTGCTGCAGTTCGGTGAGGGCAACTTCCTGCGCGCCTTTGCCGAGGACTTCATCGACCAGATGAACGAGAAGGCGGGCTTTGACGCCAAGGTCGTGCTCGTCCAGCCCCGCGGCGGACACCCCGACTCCGCGGACCTGTACACGCAGCAGGACGGGCTGTACACGCTCATCCTCCGCGGGCGCGCGGACGGCAAGGCGGTTGAGCGCACGCGCGTCATCTCCTGCGCCTCCCGCTGCCTCGACCCCAAGCGCGACTGGGACATCCTGCTCGACTGCGCAAAGAACCCGGACCTGCGCTTCATCATCTCCAACACCACCGAGGCGGGCATCGCCTTCGACCCCGCCTGCAAGTTCGACGATGCGCCCCCCTCCGCGTTCCCCGCGAAGCTGACCGCCTTCCTGCACAAGCGCTGGACGCTGGGCGGCAAGGGCTTCATCATCCTCTCCTGCGAGCTGATTGACCACAACGGCGACGAGCTGAAAAAGTGCATCAAGCAGTACATCGACCTTTGGCAGCTTGAGAGCGAGTTTGCCGCGTGGGTGGACGGCGAGAACGTCATCTGCTCCACGCTGGTGGACCGCATCGTCACCGGCGGCGCGAAGGCGGAGGCCCCCGCGCTGTGCGAGAAGTGGGGCTACGAGGACAAGCTGATTGACACCGGCGAGGTCTTCGCCGCGTGGGTCATTGAGGGCCCGCAGTCCATCAAGGACGAGCTGCCGTTTGAAAAGGCGGGTCTGCCGATTCAGGTGGTGGACAACGTCACGCCCTACAAGCAGCGCAAGGTGCGCATCCTCAACGGCGCGCACACCTCCATGGTGCTCGGCGCGTATCTCGCGGGCAAGAAAATTGTGCGCGAGTGCATGGAGGACGATGTCGTGCGCGGCTTCCTGAACAAGGCGCTCTTTGACGAGATTATCCCCACGCTCGACCTGCCCAAGGACGAGCTGGACGCCTTCGCCGGCGCGGTGATTGACCGCTTCAACAACCCCTACATCGACCACCGCCTCACCGACATCGCGCTCAACTCCTCCGCCAAGTGGAAGGCGCGCGTGATGCCCAGCGTCACCGAGTATGCCAAGCGCACCGGCAAGCTGCCGAAGTGCCTGACCTTCTCCTTTGCGGCGTATATTGCCTTCTACTGCAAGGCGGGCGAGGCCGTGCGCGACGACGCGTGGGTGCTGGACTTCTACAAGGCGCATGCCGGCGACGACGCCGCCACGCTCGCCGCTGCGGTCGTGAACAACGAGCAGCTGTGGGACGGCGCGCTTGCTGCAATCCCCGGGTTTACCGAGGCGGTTGCGGCGGACCTCGCGCGCATCGAGGCCGTGGGCATGTATGACGCGATGAAGGAGTGTCTGTGATGAACCTGCTCCGTATCCATCCCGGCGACAACGTCGCCGTGGCACTCACGGACATCAAGAAGGGCGAGACGCTCAGCGTGGACGGCGTGAGCGTCGTCGCGGCGGAGGACGTCGCGCGCGGGCACAAGCTCGCGCTGCGCGCCATCGCCAAGGACGCGCCCGTCGTCAAGTACGGCAACCCCATCGGGCTTGCCAAGGCGGACATCGCCGCGGGCGCGTGGGTGCACGTGCACAACGTGCGCACCGGCCTGTCCGAGACGGCGGACTACGTGTACGACCACAAGAGCTATCCGCTGCCGGAGGTCGCGCCGCGCACGTTCGCGGGCTACCGCCGCGCGGACGGCCGCGCCGCCGTGCGCAACGAGCTGTGGATTATCCCGACCGTCGGCTGCGTGAACAACGTCGCGGCGGCGCTGGTGCGGGAGAACCAGGACCTCGTCGGCGGCAGCATCGACGGGCTCTACACCTTCCCGCATCCCTTCGGCTGCTCCCAGATGGGCGGCGACCACGCGCAGACGCGCAAGCTGCTGGCGGCGCTGGTGCGCCACCCGAACGCGGGCGGCGTGCTGGTGCTCTCGCTGGGCTGCGAAAACCTGACGCAGGAGCAGTTCAAGGCGGAGCTGGGCGAATGGGACGACAAGCGCGTCAAGTTCCTCGTCTGCCAGCAGGTGGAGGACGAGCTGGAGGCGGGCTCCGCGCTGCTGCGCGAGCTGGCGGACTACGCCGGGCAGTTCCAGCGCGAGCAGCTCCCCGCGTCCGAGCTGGTCGTGGGCCTCAAGTGCGGCGGCTCCGACGGTCTGAGCGGCATCACCGCCAACCCGACGGTCGGGCGCTTCTCCGACCGGCTGGTGGCGCTGGGCGGCTCGACGGTGCTCACCGAGGTGCCGGAGATGTTCGGCGCGGAGAACATCCTGTTCTCCCGCTGCGAGAACCGCGCCGTGTTTGACCGCGCCGTCGCCATGGTCAACGGCTTTAAGGACTATTACGTCAGCCACGGGCAGGTGGTCTATGAGAACCCCAGCCCCGGCAACAAGGCGGGCGGCATCACCACGCTGGAGGACAAGTCCTGCGGCTGCGTCCAGAAGGGCGGCAGCGCGCAGATTGTGGACGTGCTCGCCTACGGCGAGGCGGTGAAGACCAAGGGGCTGAGCCTGCTCAGCGCCCCCGGCAACGACCTCGTTGCCTCCACGGCGCTGACGGCGGCGGGCGCGCACATCATCCTGTTCACCACGGGACGCGGCACGCCCTTCGGCGCGCCGGCACCGACGGTCAAGATTTCGACCAACACGGCGCTCTACGAGAAGAAGGGCAACTGGATTGACTTCAACGCCGGCACCGTCGCCGCGGGCGAGAGCCTGGACGACGCGGGCGACCGCCTGCTGGACTACGTCCTGCGCGTCGCCTCCGGCGAGCAGACCCGCGCGGAGCAGCACGGCGCGCGTGAGATTTCCATCTTCAAGGACGGCGTCGTTCTATAAGGAGGAGCACCATGAAAGACCAGAATTGCGCATACTGCATGCGCGGCGAGCTGCTGGACAAGTTCGGCATCTACATCTGCGACCTGAGCGTCAGCACGCTGATTCTCTTCAAGGAGCAGAGCCATCCCGGACGCTGCATCGTGGCGTACAAGGACCACGTCGGCGAGATTGTGGAAATCAGCGACGAGGAGAGAAACGCCTTCTTTGCCGACGTGAACCGCGCGGCGAAGGCGATTCACGCCGCCTTCCACCCCGACAAGCTCAACTACGGCGCCTACGGCGACACCGGCAGGCATCTGCACGTCCACCTCGTCCCGAAGTACAAGGACGGCTATGAGTGGGGCGGTGTGTTTGAGATGAACCCCGGCAAGTGCCTCTGCCAGCCGGAGGAGTACGAGGAAATGGTCCGGAAAATCAAGGCGGCGCTGTGATGCGCCGCTGTGGAAGGACGTGACCGAATGTATCGTGCGGAACAGTTGGATTCTCATCCGTTTTTCAAGGAAATGCTGCAGCACGTGCCGATTGAGACGCTGCTCGACTCGCTGACCGGCGTGGTTTCGCGGCCCTATATGCTCGCCTTCATCCGCGACCTCATCCGGCGCGGAACGCCCTTCACGCTCGCCATTGTCGACCTTGACAACTTCAAGACGGTCAATGACAACCACGGGCACAAGACGGGGGACCGCGTGCTGGCGGGGGTGTCCGCCCGCATGGTGGACTACTTCGGGGCGGACGGCGTCGTCGGCCGCTACGGCGGGGACGAGTTTCTGGCGGTCTACACCAAAAGCGCCGTGTACGACGAGGTGCATCCGGTCTTCATGCGGATGTACCACAGCGGGGGCGTGTTTCGCAGCCTCTACAAGCTCGAAGACGTCACGCTGTTTGTGACGGCGACCATGGGCAGCGCCGCGTTCCCGACGGACGCGACACAGTTTGACGAGCTGTTTGCGCGCATTGACAAGGCGCTCTACCGCGGCAAGTCCAAGGGGCGCAACTGCTTTATCATGTACGTCGCCGCCAAGCACGACGCGCTGCACATCCCGACCCTGTCCAAGCGCAGCCTCTACGAGACCTTTCTGAGCATGGCGGAGGGCTTCGACGAGGAGACGGAGCCGCGGCGGAAGCTGCAGCGCGCCTTCCAGCCGATGCGCGACAACCTGCACATCCAAACGCTGCTGTACGTCAGCGCCGACGGCGCGCTGAAGGACGCCGAGACCGGCGAGACGCTTGTCTGCCTGGACAGCGTGCCCGAAGTGCAGGGCATCTGGGCGGTGAGCGAGCTGACGGACCTGATGACCAACCACAGCGCCCTGTACAATGCGCTCAGCACGCGGGGGCTGGAGTCCGTCATGTTCTCGGAGGTCAAGGGCGAAGACAGTGAATTTGCCTGCCTCGCCTTCTGCCCGGAGGCACACACCAAACGCCTCTGGCAGGACGACGAGTACGCCGCGGCGTTCATCCTCTCGCGCATGCTCTCCCAGTATCTCGAACGGCACACGAACCTCAGCGAATAACAAAAGCGACGCGCGAAAGCGCGTCGCTTTTTGCGCAAGAAAAATTGTAAACAATTTGCGAATCACTTGCAAAAACGGGACAACCGGCGTACAATACCTCTGCTGTTTCAAATACACTGATTAAAGGAAGCGAATACTATGGCAAAAATTGACATCATCTCCGGGTTTCTGGGCGCGGGCAAGACCACGCTCATCAAGAAGCTGCTGGAGCAGGCGTATCAGGGGGAGAAAATCGTCCTGATTGAAAACGAGTTCGGCGAAATCAGCATTGACGGCGGCTTTCTGCAGGGCACCGGCGTGCAAATCAGCGAGATGTCCTCGGGCTGCATCTGCTGCTCGCTGGTGGGCGACTTTGGCGAGGCGCTCAAGGACGTGCAGGCGAAGTTCGAGCCGGACCGCATCCTCATCGAGCCGAGCGGCGTGGGCAAGCTCTCCGACGTGATTCGCGCGGTGGAGGACGTCGCCGCCGAGGACAAGGCGCTGCAGCTCAACAGCTTCATCACCGTTGCCGACGCGAGCAAGTGCCGCGTGTACATGAAGAACTTCGGCGAGTTCTTCAACAACCAGGTCGAGCACGCGGGCTGCATCATCCTCTCCCGCACGGGCAAGCTGAGCGAGGAGAAAATCGCCGCCGCCGTCGCGCTGCTGCGCGAGCACAACGCCACCGCCACCATCATCACCACGCCGTGGGAGCAGTTGGACGGCAAGCAGATTCTTGCGTCCATGGAGCGCACCAGCGCCGATTTCATCCACGAGCTGCAGGAGCTGATGGAGCACGAGGTCTTCGACGATGACGAGTGCGACGACCCCGAGTGCAGCTGCCATCACCACCATCATCACGACCATGATGAGGACGGCGAGGCGCATGAGCACCACCATCATCACGACCACGACGAGGACGGCGAGGCGCATGAGCACCACCATCATCACGACCATGATGAGGACGAGGCGCACGAGCACCACCATGACCACGACGAGGGCGGGGAGCATCACCACCATCATCACCATCACCACCACGGCCACGACGCGGACGAGGTGTTCACAAGCTGGGGCGTCGAGACGCCGAAGTCCTTCTCCGCGGAGGAGCTTGCGCGCATCCTCGCCGCGCTGGATACCGGCGACTACGGCAAGATTGTGCGCTGCAAGGGCATCGTGAACGGCGGCGACGGCAAGTGGCTGCACTTTGACTACGTCCCCGAGGAGCACGAGGTGCGCGAGGGCGCGGCGGATGTGACCGGCCGTCTGTGCGTCATCGGCGGCGAGCTGGCAGAGGACAAGCTGAAGGAACTGTTTGGAGTGTAAGGCGTTATGGACATCCCTGTTTATGCCGTCACAGGCTTTCTGGACGGCGGCAAGACCAATTTCATCAACGGCATTCTGCAGGACGGCTTCGCCAAGGACGACAAGACCCTGCTGATTTGCTGCGAGGAGGGCGACGAGGAGTACGACGTCGACGCCATGACGAACGTCAAGGTCGAGATGATTGACGACGAGGCGGACTTCAACAAGGCAGCGCTCAAGGCGCTGGAGAAAAAGCACCATCCCCGTCAGATTCTGATTGAGTACAACGGCATGTGGCCCTTCGAGCGCTTCAACGAGCTGCCGGCGAACTGGGTGCTCTATCAGATTATGAACTTCGTCTACGCGCCCAGCTTTGACGTGATGGCGCGCAACATGGGCCAGTTGATGATGGAGAAAATCATCAACTCCGATATGCTGGTGTTCAACCGCGCCACGCCGGAATCCGCCGCTGCCCTGCGCAAGCGCAACCTGCGCATGGTGAACCGCCGCGGCGACATGTACATCGAGTACGAGGACGGCAGCAGCGAGAACTACCTCACCGGCGACGAGTGCCCCTTTGACGTGACGCAGGACCCCATCGAAATCCCCGACGAGGACTTCGGCGTGTGGTACGTGGACGCGATGGACCACCCCGAGCACTACGACGGCAAGCGCCTGCACATGAAGATGATGATGTGCCATTCGAAGAAGTACCCCGGCACCTACGTCCCCGGGCGCTTCGCCATGGTCTGCTGTGCCAACGACACGCAGTTTCTCGGCATCGTCGCCCGCGGCGAGGCGCTGGCGCGCTACAAGAACCGCGACTGGATTGAGGTCACGGCGCGCTGCAAGAAGGAGCA
>JAILRK010000082.1 GCA_024698225.1 Oscillospiraceae bacterium
CGGCTGAACATCCGCCAGATGGAGGCGCTGTGCAAGGTGCTCAGCGACGTGAAAAACGCGGGGCACGAGGTGGTGCTGGTCTCCTCCGGCGCCATCGGCATGGGCGTGGGCAAGCTGAACCTGCCGTGCAGACCGGCGGACATGCCCACCAAGCAGGCGGCGGCGGCCGTAGGCCAATGCGAGCTGATGTACGTATACGACAAGCTCTTTTCCGAGCACAACCACACGGTGGCGCAGATTCTGCTCAACGCGGAGGACGTGAACGATCCGCACCGCAGAGCGAACATCTCCAACACGCTGGAGCGGCTGCTCGCGCTGGGCGCTCTGCCCGTCATCAATGAAAACGACGCCGTCGGCACCGACGAAATCGGCGTGACCACCACCATCGGCGAGAACGACACGCTCTCCGCCATCGTGGCGGGGCTGATTCACGCGGACCTTCTGGTGATTCTCAGCGACATCGACGGACTCTACACGGCCGACCCGCGCAAGGACGCGGACGCGCGTCTGATTCCCGAGGTGCGCGAGATTACGCCGGAGCTGCGCGCGGGCGCGGGCGGCGGCGGCACGGCGCTGTCCTCCGGCGGCATGGCGACGAAGCTCAACGCCGCCGCCATCTGCATGGACGCGGGGGCGGACATGCTCATCGTCAACGGCGCACAGCCCGCCATCCTCTATGAGGTGCTGGACGGGGCGAGCGTCGGAACACGCTTTATCGGGAGGAAAACGACATGAAAGCGACGCATGACGTAATTTTGGAGGCGCGCAATGCGCGCAGCGCGCTCAGCGACTCGCGCGCGCGCAAAAACGCCGCGTTGGAGCGCATCGCCTGTCGGCTGCTGAGCGAGACCGACGCCATCCTTGCGGCGAACCGCCTTGACCTGGAGGCGGCGCGGGACACCTACGGCAGCGTGATGCTCGACCGCCTGACCCTGACGGCGGAGCGCATCGCCGCCATGGCGCAGGGCGTGCGCGAGGTGGCGGCGCTGCCCGACCCCGAGGGCCGCGTGCTGCGCCGCACCGAGCGCCCCAACGGGCTTGTCATTGAGAAAACCTCCGTGCCGCTGGGACTGGTCGCCATCATCTACGAAAGCCGCCCCAACGTCACCTCGGACGCGGCGGTGCTGGCGCTCAAGTCCGGCAACGCGGTCGTGCTGCGCGGCGGACGCGAGGCGTTCCGCTCCAACCGCGCCATCGTGCAGGCCATCCGCCTCGGGCTGGAGGACGCGGGGCTGCCGGCGGCGCTGGTCGGCTTTGTGGAGGACACCAGCCACGACAGCGCAAACGAGCTGATGGAGGCGGTGGGTCTGGTCGACCTGCTGATTCCCCGCGGCGGCGCGGGGCTCATCCGCCGCTGCGTGGAGTGCGCGCGCGTGCCCTGCATCCAGACGGGCACGGGCATCTGCCACGTCTATGTGGACGAGAGCGCCGACCTCACCATGGCGCTGGACGTCATTGAGAACGCAAAGGCCAGCCGTCCCTCGGTCTGCAACGCCGAGGAGGTGCTGCTGGTGCACCGCGCCGTGGCGGCGCGTTTCCTGCCGCGCCTGCGCGAGCGGCTGGTGACACAGCGCGCACAACGGGGGCTCACCCCCGTGGAGCTGCGTCTGGACGCGGACGCCGCCGCCCTCATCGAAGGCACGCCCGCCGCGGAGACGGACTTCGACACGGAGTTTCTGGACTACATCCTCGCCGTCGCCGTCGTGGACGACACGGACGCGGCGATTGCGCACATCGCCCGCCATTCCACGGGACACAGCGAGGCGATTCTGACGCAGACGCCCGCGCATGCCGAACGCTTTACCGCTCTGGTGGACGCGGCGGCGGTCTATGTCAACGCCTCCACCCGCTTCACCGACGGCGGCGAGTTCGGTCTTGGCTGCGAGATGGGCATCTCCACCCAGAAGCTGCACGCCCGCGGCCCCATGGGTCTGGAGGAGCTGACCACCTATAAATACATCGTCCGCGGCAGCGGTCAGACGCGATAACGCCAGCGCACGAAACAAGCAAGGTCCCCGCCGGACGTCGGCGGAGACCTTGCTTGTTTTTGTGTGAAATTACATGAAGGTGCACAGCAGAATCGGGAAGAACACGGCGGGCACCGCGTTCATGACCTTGATTTTCGTCAGCCCCAGCATGTTGAGTGAGAGCGCCACAATCAGCAGCGAGCCGACGGCTTTCATCTCAGCGATGACCACGTCCGTCAGCACCGGGGAGAGCAGCGACGCGCCCAGCGCAATCACGCCCTGATAGAGCAGCACGGGAATGGCGGAGATGGCGACGCCGAAGCCCATGGCGGAGGCGTAGACCACGGAGGACACAGTGTCGAGCACGGTCTTCGCGAACAGCGTCTCGTGGCTGCCGGTGAGTCCGGACTCCAGCGCGCCGACAATCGCCATCGCGCCGACGCAGAACAGCAGCGACGCCGTGACGAAGCCCTCGGACACGCGCCCGCGGATGCCGTGGGCGGCAAAGCGCCGCTCGATGCCTGCACCCAGTGCATTCAGCCGGTCGTCAAGGCGCAGCAGCTCACCGACGAGGACGCCCAGCACCATGGACACAATCATCACCAGCGTGTTCTCATCGGCAAGCATACCGCTCACGCCGATGTAGAACACGCACAGCGCCACGCCCTTGGTCACTGCATCGCCCAGTTTCTCGGGAATCAGGCGCCCAAGCAACAGCCCGACGGCAGTGCCGGCGAGGATGCCCAGCGCGTTGACGACGGTACCTGTCAGAACGCCCATATTACGACGGGTCGATGTACTTCATGCCGTCCAGCTGCTCGGACTCGACCTCGGTGCTGAGCGTCTCCTGCCAGGCAGCGGCGAGCTTGTTTGCCGCGAGCTGCTGCCAGAAGGCGTACTCGTTGCGGCTGACGAAATACATGACGTGATAGCCGTAATCGGTTGCCACGATGCCGGTGTCGCCCGTCTGGCGGCTCTCATCGAAGCACCAGGTCTCGAAGGGCTCGACCATCTGGCCCTTGTAGACGTTCTCATACAGACCGCCGTTCTCGGCGCTGCCGGTGTCGGTGCTGTGCTCGGTGGCGAGGGCGGCGAAGGCGTCCTCGGTCTGCTCGCCCGCCTCAAACTCCGCAAGCAGGTCCTTGGCGGTCTGCTCATCCTCGACGAGGATGTGGCGGACGCTGACGGTGTGGTAGTCGGCGAGCGCCTTGCTGTGGAAAACCACGACCACGGAGCCCATGGAAATGCCGTAATAGGTGTAATCCAGCACGTCCGCGTCGCCTTCCTTGCGCGCGTCGTCAAAGAGCCAGTCCAGCATCTCGGAGTCGCTGCCGTAAGTGGTGGAGGTGTTCAGATAGCTGCCGCCCAGCTTCTCGGAAAGGGACTCGAGGCTGCTGCCGCTGCGGTAGAGCGTCAGCGCGTTCTGCGCGGCGGCAAGCGCAGCGGCGCTGCCGTCGTCCGCCTCGACGGCGGGCGTGGTGTCGGTCGCCTCGACGGCGTCGGTGGCGAAGCTGGAGTCGGTGAAGACCAGCGCCTCATACGAAACGGTGGCATAGGCATTGGGGTCGGCGTCAAGCTCCGCCTGCAGCGCCTCTTCGGAATAGCCGGAGGGCTGTGCCTTGGAATTGGCGAAGGCCTCGGCAAGGGCGGCGTCGCTCAGATAGTCGGTGAACTCGCCCTTGGTGACCAGCCCGCCGAAGATTGCCTTGATGAAGTCGCTGAGGGTGTAGCCGCTGCTTGCGGCGTTGGTCTTGATGGATTCCATCGTCTCATTGACGGTCTTGTCCACCTCGTCGGAGGTAAAGCCCTCTGCCTTTGCCGCCTTGACGAGGGTGTCAACGTTGGCGATGGAGCGGAAGGTCTGGTCAAGCGCATAGTCGTACCAGGTGTCAAAGTCTTCGCTCGCGGTGTACTCCTGCGTGCGCAGGGAGCTGTTGCTCAGGTCGGTGTTGCTGTTGAGGATGCCGGAGCGGGCATTGTAGTAGTGGTACGCCACGTCCGAAACGGAGTAGGTCTCTCCGTTGACGGTCGCCGCCTTGGCATTGCGCTTGAACACGCCGGAGTTATTGAGCACCGTGAACACGACGAATGCGACGAACACCAGCGCGCAGACCGCGAAAATTGCCGTTGCGCGGTTTGTCGCCTTCTTCTCTTCCTGCTCCTTGCGCTCCTTGGGGCTGACATAATCGGTGCCGCGCTCCTGGCGGACCTTCTTTTCTCTGGATGCACTCATGTCGGTTTATTTACTTCCTTCCAAAAAATGATGATGGCGTATCTTTCTCGCCCAACGCCGCATGCCGCGGCGTCCGGGCGGGCGGGCCACGCCTCCCGTGTTATTTTGTGCCGAAGATGCGGTCGCCCGCATCGCCGAGGCCGGGAACGATATAGCCGCGCTCGTTGAGCTTCTCGTCCACCGCACCGCAGTAGATGTCCACGTCGGGGTGACGGTCGCGGATGCAGCGGATGCCCTCGGGCGCGGCGACGAGCACCGTCAGCTTGATGTGCTTGCAGCCGCGCTTTTTCATCTCGGTAATTGCCGCGTCGGCGCTGCCGCCCGTGGCAAGCATCGGGTCGACAATCATGATGTCGCGGGAGGCGATGTCGCTGGGCGTCTTGCAGAAGTAGACGTGCGGCTCAAGCGTCTCCTCGTCGCGGTACATGCCGATGTGCGCCACACGCGCGGAGGGAATCAGGCGCAGCACGCCGTCCACAAGGCCGAGGCCCGCGCGCAGAATGGGCACCACGGCAATCTTCTTGCCCGCCAGCGTCGGCATCTCCGCGCCGCAAATCGGCGTTTCGATGTGCTTGGTGGTCAGCGGCAGGTCCCGCGTCGCCTCATAGGTGATGAGCATGCCAATCTCGGATACCAGTTCGCGGAAATCCTTGGTGCTGGTGTTTCTGTTGCGCATAATCGTCAGCTTGTGCGCAACGAGGGGATGGTCCATGACGTGGACGTGTTCATCATTCTGATACAGCATCTTAAATCCTCCTTGTTTCATTTTTATCCTGTTTGTTTTGCTTCCCGTTGTAATCTTGCGCTGCGCTCACGCTCCGCCTGCGACACGCGCAGATACGCGATGGCAAGCTCCTGCGCCGTGCAGGGCGTGCACTCCGCCGCCGCCAGCGCCACGCCCACCGCGTCCTGATACAGCAGCGCCGCCGGTGCGCTCGTGCAGGCGATGCCGCAGCGTGTCAGGTGCTCCTGCGCAAGATACGCCCCGTCTCCGAGGACCAGCTTCTCCCGCGGGTCGTCCTTCAGCTCCTCCGCCAGCTCCTGCAGCGAAAGCGCACGGTCCGGCGTCAGGCGCTCCACCGCGCCGCGCCGCGCCTCGAACAGGGCGTTATAGACCTGTCCGCGCCGCGCGTCCATCGCGCAAACCAGCAGCGCGCCGTCCAGATGGGCGAGGTTCTGCGCCATGGCGCGCAGCGTCGAAACGCCCACGCAGGGCTTGTCCGCCGCCCACGCCATGCCCTTGAGCGCGCTCACGCCAATGCGCAGCCCCGTGAACGAGCCGGGTCCCGCCGCAACCGCATAGAGGTCAATGCTCTCGGTCGTGAGCTCCGCGTTGCGCAGCATCGCGTCCACCATCGGCAGCAGCGTTCGGCTGTGGGTGAGCCGGGTGCATTGGAAGCTCCGCGCGAGCAGCGCGCCGTCCTCCGTGACGGCGCAGGAGACGCTTTTGGCGGAGGTTTCCAGCGCCAGTATCCTCAATCCAATCCCTCCCGTCCCGTGACCGTGATGACGCGGCTCTCGTCCGTTTCCCCGCGCGCAATGTCCACCACAATCGTGTCGGCGGGCAGCGCCTGCGCGGCGCGCTCGCTCCACTCCACGGCACACACGCCGCCGCGTTCGAGGTAGTCGTCCCAGCCGATGTCGTACAGCTCGTCGGCGGATGCAAGGCGGTAGAGGTCAAAGTGGAACAGCGGCACGTCGCCGTCATACTCGTTGACAATGGTAAAGGTGGGGCTTGTGACCCGCGCGCGGCAGCCGAGCCCGCGGGCAAGCCCGCGCGTCAGCGCCGTTTTGCCCATGCCCAGCGCGCCCGTAAACGCCACCACGTCGCCGCGGTGAAGGCGCTTTGCCAGCAGTTCGCCCAGCGCCTCGGTCTGAGCGGGGCTGTGGGTGATGTATCGCATGCCGCGACCCCCATTCCATTCCATTCTAAATTTACAGTATACCACCGCCGCCGCGTTTTGACAATTCTTTTTTCTTCATAAAAAAGTCAGGTTGTCAGCACGGCAGTTTCGTGGTATACTGCCATACGGTTTTATGGCGCTTCCACCGCGGCATCGCAGCGAGATGCGCCGCCGCGTTTTCGGGAATTGAGAACAATTGTTACAGAAAGGGGTGTGGTCGCCTTGCGTCATCGCGGCTCCGGCGTGTTCGTCGACCTGCTGCGCCAGTCGGACTGGGTGCTCTTTGCGCTCTGCTCCCTCGCCACGTTTTACGGCATGGCGCTGATTCTCAGCGCCACCCACACGGTCTATCACGGAACGCTGAAATACATCATCGTGCAGGGCATTGGCTACGTGCTCGGCTCCATATTATACTTTCTGCTCTCGTCCATCGACATTGCGGAGGCGGGCAAGCGCTGGCGGTGGCTCTTCGCCTTCAACGTCGGCTTCATTCTGCTGCTGCTCACTCCGCTGGGGCTGACGCGCAACGGAAACCGCGCATGGCTGGGCTTCAACGGCTTCCCGCTGCAGCTCCAGCCCGCGGAGGTCGTCAAAATCACCTTTGTCATCCTGCTTGCGCACCAGTTGGTCTATCTGAAAGAGGAGTACGACCTGCGCAGATTCACCAACGTGCTGCAGCCGACGGCGCACGCGCTGTTCATGTTCGCGCTGTACTACGTCGTCTCCCGCGACGCGGGCAGCGGACTGGTGTACCTCTTTATGTTCGTGTGCATGGCGTTCGCCGCGGGCTTCGCGCTGCGCTGGCTGGTGCTGGGTCTGGGCGGCATCACCGCGGGTCTGGTCGCCGCATGGCATCTGGAGCTGCTGCGCGGCGACTGGTACAAGCGCATCAAGGTGGTGCTGGACCACAGCTACGACCCGCTGGGCAAGGGCTGGCAGCAGACGCGCGGCATGCTGGCGCTGGGCAGCGGCGGCTGGACGGGACAGGGTCTGTTCCACGGCAACCTGACCCAGTCCCCCTACCGCTCGTCCCTGCCGGAGCGGCAGACGGACTATATCTTCTGCGTCTGCGGTGAAGAGCTCGGCTTCATCGGCTGCGCGCTGGTCGTGCTGCTCCTGTTCCTGATTGTTCTGCGCTGTTTTCTCGTGGCGCGGGACGCGCGCACGCGGATGGAAAGCCTTGTCTGCGTCGGCATGGCGGGCATGCTGATTTTCCAGACGATTATGAACATCGGCATGTGCCTGTTCCTGTTGCCCGTCGTCGGGCTGACGCTGCCGTTTTTCAGCTACGGCGGCACCTCCGTGATGACGCTCTACGCCGCCATGGGCGTGGTGTCGGGCATCAAAAAGCGCTCGCGCCCGGAGTGGCTGATGAACTCGTAAGGCGTTCCGCCCGGCAGCACAGCACGGGCGCACAGCAAAAATCCCGAGGAATCCCCGAAAAAGCTCTTGCAATTTGCAAAAAGCTGTGCTATCATACCCATTGCGTTTGTAATGGCTGAAAGGCCCGCGCGAACAGCTTTGGATTGGAAAGAGGTGAACACGAGCAATGAAGGAAGGAATCCATCCCAATTATCAGCAGACTACAATCAGATGCGCCTGCGGTAATGTGATTGAGACAGGTTCCACCAAGAAGGACATCAAGGTGGAAGTGTGCTCAAAGTGTCACCCCTTCTTTACGGGCAAGCAGAAGCTGGTCGATACCGGCGGACGCATCGCCAAGTTCAACAAGAAGTACGGTCTGGCGTAACACAAGCACTGAAAAGAGGGACGATGCGGCGCATCGTTCCTCTTTTTTGCCCAATCCGCTCCGCCGCCCCCGTTCCGCGCCTTTACAAACCGCGCTCAGGCGCGTATACTGGCGGAGAGAAGAACTCCAAGGAGACAGTTATGAACGAGATTACCGAAGCCCCGCGCGACCGGGCGATATTGGTCGGGCTTGCCTCGCCGCGCCTGAGCGCAAAGGAGACCGCCGACGAGCAGAGCATGGAGGAGCTGGAAGCCCTTGTGGAGACGGCGGGCGGCGTCAGCGTCGGCATGGTGCTGCAAAGCCTTGCCGCGCCGAACCCGCACACCTTCATCGGCGAGGGCAAGGTCGCCGAAATCAAGGAGCTGGTCGCCGCGCAGGAGGCGAGCATGGTCATCTTCGACAACGACCTCTCCCCCTCGCAGATGCGCGTGCTCACCGACGAATTCGGCGTGCAGGTGCTCGACCGCAGCGGTCTGATTCTCGACATCTTCGCCCAGCGCGCCAAGACGAAGGAGGGCCGGCTGCAGGTGGAGCTGGCGCAGTACCAGTATCTGCTGCCGCGCCTGATTGGCATGTGGACGCATCTGGAGCGGCAGGCGGGCACCAGCGGCAAGGGGCCCATCGGCTCCAAGGGACCGGGCGAAACGCAGTTGGAGACCGACCGCCGCCACATCCACCGCAAGATTGACAAGCTCAAGGCGGACCTGGAGGACGTGCGCCGCGTGCGCGGCACCCAGCGGGACCGCCGGCGGAAGAACGAGGTTCCCGTCGTCGCCATCGTGGGCTACACGAACGCGGGCAAGTCCAC
>JAILRK010000024.1 GCA_024698225.1 Oscillospiraceae bacterium
CGCGCAGGCGCGCACACAGCGCCCGGCGCCGCGCGTCGTCCGCCTCGCGCGCGCCGCTGACGGCAAAGCTCCCCTTGCCCGGCACGGACGCGGCGTAGCCCTCCGCCTCCAGTTCGTTGTAGGCGCGCTGGATGGTGTTGGGGTTGATGGCAAGCTGGCTCGCCAACTGCCGCACGCTGGGCAGCTTCTCGCCGTCCGCAATCGCGCCGCTGACAATCAGCTTGCGCAGTCCGTCCTTCACCTGCTCGTAAATCGGACGCGCATCACGGTAGTTCAGCACAATCAAGCGACCGACCTCCTCTCTGTAAACCGTGTCAACTGTATTAGCTGTCTTAGTACGGTTAGAATAGCATACCGACGTCTGTCTGTCAAGTGCCTGCGGCAAATTTTTTCTCATGGGACAACGGCGTCCGTAAAAGCGGGGCCGCGGCGCCGCGGGAATACAAATTGATGAAGAATGAACATAGCAGGGCTATTGACAAGCAACGGATTGTCTGTTATATTTTTAATAGAAATTTTTGAGGCTTGTCTTCAAAAAAATTCATATTATATTTCGGAGGTGGAAAAGAATGGAAGCAATCGTAAAACTCAACAGTGCGATCAACGGCTTCGTGTGGGGTCCCGTGATGCTGGTGCTGCTGGTCGGCACCGGAATCTACCTGAGCATTGCAACTGGCTTTGTTCAATTCCGCAGATTTGGCTATGCCATGAAGAACACCATCGGCAAGGTGTTCCACAAGACGGAGGCGGGGCACGGCGAAATCACGCCCTTCCAGGCGGTGACCACCGCGCTGGCTGCAACCGTCGGCACGGGCAACATCGCCGGTGTGACGGGCGCAATCATCCTCGGCGGTCCGGGCGCCGTGTTCTGGATGTGGATTTCCGCGCTCGTCGGCATGTGCACAAAGTACGCGGAGGTGCTGCTGGCGGTCAAGTACCGCGAGCGCAATGAAAAGGGCGAATGGGTCGGCGGCCCGATGTACTACATCAAAAACGGCCTTGGCAAGAACTTCAAGTGGCTCGGCGGCGTGTTTGCCGTGCTCGGCGCGATTGCCGCCTTCGGCATCGGCAACATCTCGCAGATCAACTCCATTGCCGACTCGGTCAACCAGGTCGCGCAGGCGTTCAACCCTGCCGCCGCCGGTGCCAGGGGCACCATCTCGCTGATTACCGGCATTGCGGTTGCCGCGTTCGTCGCGCTCGTCCTGCTCGGCGGCGTGAAGCGCATCGGTCAGGTCACGGAGAAGCTGGTGCCCTTCATGGCAATCATCTACATCGTCTGCGCGCTGATTGTCGTCATCGTCAACGCCGGGCGGATTCCCGCCGTGTTCGGCATGATCTTCACCGGCGCGTTCAATCCCTCCGCCGTCGTCGGCGGCGCGGTGGGCATCACCATCCGCCTCGCCATGACCAAGGGCGTGGGGCGCGGCGTGTTCTCCAACGAGGCCGGTCTCGGCTCCGCGCCGATTGCCCACGCCTCGACCTCCGAGCGTGACCCCGTCAAGCAGGGTCTCTACGGCATCTTCGAGGTCTTCATGGACACCATCGTCATCTGCACGCTGACCGCCCTCGTCGTGCTCTGCTCCGGCGTTGCCGAGGGTCACTGGGGCGACGGCGCGCTCGCCGGCGCCAGCACGACCATCGCGGGCTTCGCCACGGTGTTCGGCGCGAAGTTCGGCTCGATTCTGCTGGCAGTGGGCCTGCTGCTCTTCGCCACGTCGACCATTCTCGGCTGGTCGCTCTACGGCGTGCGCTGCATTGAGTATCTGCTCGGTCACAAGGCGGTCAAGCCCTATCAGATTCTGTTCGTCATCGTCGTCGTGCTCGGCGCGGTCGCGGACCTCACGCTGGTGTGGGACATCTCCGACACGCTCAACGGTCTCATGGCGATTCCGAACCTGATCGGATTGCTGCTGCTCAGCCCGGTCGTCATCAAGACCACGCGCGACTACTTCAAGGCGCTCAAATAAGCCCATCGCTACGGGAGGAGGACGCAGGTCCTCCTCCTTTTTTCCGTTTTGTATAAAAGTGCGGGTTTTCCGCGCCAAAGCGGAAAAATGCCCTTGACCGACCGGGGAAAC
>JAILRK010000067.1 GCA_024698225.1 Oscillospiraceae bacterium
GCAAAAAAGTGTTGCGTTCAGCGTTGCCAAGCCTGCGCTTTTCGGATATACTATGGGTGCAGATGTCTGCAAACAAATCATAAAGGAGGCGCGCTTATGAACATGCTGCAGCTGGCCGACGGCCTTTGGTGGAACGGAATCCTTGACCCCGAGCTTCGTGTATTCGACATCGTCATGCGCACGGAATTCGGCACGACCTACAACTCCTACGTGCTCAAGGGGAGCGAGAAGACCGCCCTCTTTGAGACAAACAAGCTCAAGTTCTGGGAGCAGTACGCCAAAAACATCGAGGCGGTCACCCCCATCGAGAGCATCGACTACATTGTGATGAACCACACCGAGCCCGACCACGCCGGCGCCATTGAGAAGGTGCTCGAGCGCAATCCCCGCGCCGTGGTGGTGGGCACCTCCACCGCGCTGAGCTTTCTGCGCGAAATCATCAACCACGACTTCAACAGCCGCGCCGTACAGGACGGCGACACGCTCTCCCTGGGCGGGAAGACGCTGCGCTTCCTGATTCTGCCGCAGCTGCACTGGCCCGACACGATGTACACCTACGTCGAGGAGGACGGTGTGCTCTTCACCTGCGACAGCTTTGGCAGCCACTACAGCCACCCCGGCATCCTGCGCAGCACGGTCACGGATGAGGAGGGCTATCTGCGCGCGACGAAGTACTACTTTGACAACATCATCGGGCCCTTCCGCCATCCGTTCATGAACGATGCGCTGGACCGCATTCAGGACCTGAAGCTCAACATGATTTGCACCGGGCACGGTCCTGTGCACGACAGCCACATCGACGAAATCATCGCGCTCTACCGCGACTGGTGCGCCGTGCCCGCGCCGCGGGAGAAGAAGCTGGTCGTCATCCCCTACGTCAACGCCTACGGCTACACCGGCGAGCTGGCGCAGCGCATCGGCGCGGGCATTCAGGACGCCTGCGGCGACAAGGCGGAGATTGCATACTACGACATGGTGACTGCCGACGCCGCCGCGGTGGGCGCGCAGCTTGCCGCCTGCGACGCCTTCCTGCTCGGCTCGCCCACCATCCTCGGCGAGGCGCTGTCCCCCATCTTCAACCTGACGCTCGGGCTCTTCCCGCCCGTGCACGGCGGCAAGCTCGCCAGCGCCTTCGGCAGCTACGGCTGGAGCGGCGAGGGCGTGCCGCACCTGATTGAGCGCCTGCGCCAACTGCGCATGGACGTGCCGGACGAGGGCTTCCGCTGCCGCCTCAAGCCCAGTGAGACGCAGTTGCTCGACGCCTATGAGTACGGCTACGGCTTCGGCGCGCGCCTGATGAAGGGCAAGCCGGAGGTCGTGAAGCTCGGCGGCAAGGGCACGCACAGTCTGATGAAGTGTCTGGTCTGCGGCGCGGTGTTCGACGCCTCGCTGGACACCTGCCCCGTCTGCGGCGTCGGCAGCGACAAGTTCGTGCCCGTGGAGGACACCGGCACCAGCTTCCGCAAGGACACGGAGGAGACCTTCGTCATCCTCGGCGGCGGACCCGGCGCGCACTACGCCGCCGAGGCCATCCGCACACGCAACGCCACCGCGGCCATCAAGCTGGTCACGGCGGAGGCGGAGCTGCCCTACAACCGCCCCATGCTGACCAAGGTGCTGCTGCAGGACCTTGAGGGCGACCGGCTTGCCATTGCGGACCGCGCGTGGTACGACGAGCGGAATATCGAGCTGCTGCTCGGCACCACCGTTGCCTCCATCGACACGGCGGCGAAGACCGTTGCCACCGACAAGGGCGAAGTGCGCTATGACAAGCTGATTTACGCGCTCGGCGCACGCTGCTTCGTCGTGCCGATTCCCGGCGCGGACAAGCCGCACGTCGTGTCCATCCGCTCGGTTGCGGACTGCCGGAAGGCGCAGGCCATCGTCGCGCAGGGCGCGAAGAAGGCGGTCGTCATCGGCGGCGGCGTCATGGGTCTTGAGAGCGGCTGGGAGCTGAAAAAGGGCGGTCTCGACGTGACCGTGCTGGAGACCGCGCCCGGTCTGCTGCCGCGCCAGCTCGACGACGCGGCAAGCGCAATGCTGCAGTCGGCCTGCGAGAAGGCGGGCGTGCACATCGTCACCGGCGCGAAGATTGCCGAGATTGCGGACGACGCCGTGGTCCTTGCCGACGGCACGCGGTACGAGGCGGGCCTGGTGATCATGTCCACGGGCATGCGCGGCAACATCGCCATTGCGCAGGCGGCGGGCATCGAGACGAACATCCTCATCAAGATTGACGGGCACTGCGCCACCAGCGCCCCGGACGTCTGGGCCTGCGGCGACTGCACCGAGTTCAACGGCGCGCCGCACGGCTTCTGGTCGCAGGCGGCGGAGACCGGGCGCGCAGCGGGCGCAAACGCCGCGGGCGAGGAGCTCACCTTCCGCCCCTACGGCAGCGCCATGTCCATCAACGCGATGGACACCGCCATCTTTGCCCTCGGCACCAACGGCAAGGCAGGTCCCAACACGCTCGAGCCCAACCTTCGCACGGTGGAGATACGCGACGAGCAGCGCGGCAACTACGAGAAGTACTACTTCCGCAAGAGCCGCCTCGCGGGCGTCATTCTCATCGGCAACACCGACAAGATGGCGGACATGACCAAGGCCATCGAGGAGGGCAGGCCCTTCTCCGCAATCTTCTGATACTGATACTGATACCTGATC
>JAILRK010000115.1 GCA_024698225.1 Oscillospiraceae bacterium
AACGCCTACGAGCGCCACGTGATTCACACCGCGCTGCAGGACGCGAAGAACATCTCCACCTTCTCCATCGGCACCGAGCCGAACCGCCGCGTCGTCGTCGCCTACGACCGCGCGAAGAAAACCCCGCAGGGAGAGGAATAAACCCTTCATGCCCCCGCCACGGCATCGCCGCGGCGGGGATGTTCTTGCGCCATGTGTTGCGGCATCGACCGCGCCTGCGCGTTTGAGGAAAACCCCGTTCCGCGCTACGCCCGCGCTCCTTCTTGGCTCCCCCTCCGGGGGAGCTGGCGCCCAGCGCCTGAGAGGGTCTATGCCCTCCGCGCCGCGGCGGACCCTCTCCGTCACTCGCTGCGCTCGTGCCACCTCCCCCAAAGGGGGAGGCAAGTGGCTGGTGCAAGGCTTTGTCGCGGTGCGGGTACTTGGTATTTGTCAAAAAGAACCGTCCCCATTGACAATTCCGTTCAGGAAAAGTTCATAAGAATTTCGTTGCAATCGAGCCGGATTTTTGGTACAATAACTATATGTCAGTGTGCCATTTCGGAGGGGTCAAGAATCCTGAGGGGCGTGCCGATAGAAAGATTGGGAGCGTGTGCTCCGGAACGGGGAGGGTGCTGATGACAAGAGAAGATATCGTGGAGCAAATCGCAGCCCTTCAGAGACAGCTTGACGAAATTGACAAAGCAGAAAGCCGATCCTATGCCAGCGCATCCATGACGGAAGCCGAGAGGGAGAAGCAGCATCAGGAAGACCTGCAGCGGCTCAGAGGATTGCGCCTAATCGATGATGACTTCATGAACGCCTGCTTTGATGGTTACACAGACGGCGCCCAGCTTCTGCTCAAGATTATCCTGAACAAGCCGGACATCCGTGTGAAGAGTGTGAAGACGCAGAGACGGATGAAGAACCTGCTCGGCAGGGATATCTGCCTGGACATTGATGCGGATGATGATGCCGGCAAGGAATACAACGTCGAGGTACAGAGGGCGGATAAAGGAGCGGACAGAAAACGGGCAAGATACCATTCCGGTATCCTTGATGCACATCTGCTCCGGCCGGGCGATGATTTCAGCGACATGCCGGAAACCTTTGTGATCTTCATCACGGAGAATGATGTGATTGGTGACGGGTTGCCGCTGTACACCATTGACAGGCAGATTGTAAATACAGGTAAGCCGTTTGATGACGGCGGGCATATCATCTATGTGAACGGTGCGGATAAGGACGCCTCCACGGCGCTGGGAAAGCTGATGCACGACTTCTTCTGCACGGACCCGGATGATATGCACTATAAAGAACTGGCTGATAAGGTTCGTTATTTCAAGGAAGACGAGAAAGGAGTGGCGGCCATGTGTAAGGTTATGGAAGACATGAGAAATGAGAGTGCGAGAGACGCTAAGTGGAAGCAGGTTGTTGAGAGCGTGCTCCGCTGGCTTAGTATGGGATTATCACATGAGCAGATTGCCAAGGGTGAAGGCATTACCCTTGAGCAGGTTCGTGAGATAGCAGGCATGAAAAGAGCGTGAGCCAGGAGTGGCGGCCATGTGTAAGGTTGTGGAAGACATGAGAAATGAAGCGGCAAAGACTGCTGTGGAATAAAGACCGCAAAAAATGCGCTGGAAATGCTGGCGGACGGCCTGTGCCGCCCGCTTTGGGAAGGGCGGAACGCGCCGCGCGGAATCTCATTCTGTACTGCAATCGAATCGCGGACTATCTGGAACGCTATCACCACGATGCAGCAGTCTTTGAAACGGACTATCTTTTTCAGGATGTCTGTCAAACCATGATATCAGCATAATAAAAGCGGACGGCGCAGGCCGTCCGCTTTTGCTGTGTTCGGTTGGATTTCGTCTGCCGTTCAGTCCTGCGCTGCCAGCTTCCGGCGCAGCAGGTCGAGGGCGGTGTTGACCGCCTGCATGCGGACGTGGTCGCGGGAGCGTTTGCCGAAGGTGCAGCGGCGGCATTGGGTGCCGTCGGGGGCGGCGAGGGCGATGTAGACCAGCCCGACCTCGTTGCCGCGCTCGTCGCTGTCGGGACCGGCGACGCCGGTGAGGGAAAGCGCGTAGTCGGACCCGCACAGCGCGCGGACGCCCTCCGCCATGGCGCGCGCCACCGGCTCGGACACCGCGCCGTACTCGTCCAAAAGTGATTGCGGAACGTTTAATACGCGGTTCTTTATACCGTTCGTATAGCTCACCACGCCGCCGAGGAACACGGCGCTGGCGCCGGGCACGTCGGTGACGCGCTTGGCGAGCAGTCCGCCGGTCAGGCTTTCCGCGGCGCTGAGCGTTGCGCCGCGCGCTTTGAGGGCGGCGACGCAGACGGATTCGAGGTCCTTCACGTCCACGCCGTAGACCCACTCGCCCACCACGCCGAGCACGTCCTCCACCACGGGGGCGAGCAGGGCCTCCGCCGCCTCGGCGCTCTCCGCCTTGGCGGTGACGCGCAGGAAGCATTCGTCGCTTTTGGCGTAGGGCGCGACGCTCGGGTTGCTCATCGCGGCGATTTTCTCGCGCAGCATGGACTCCACGTCGCTCTCGCCCTTGCCGTAGATGCGTAGCGTGTGCGAGACAATCACGCCCTCGGACAGCGCGCGCAGATAGGGCTCCGCGCCGGTGCGGTACATGCGCTCGCACTCGCGCGGGGGTCCCGGCAGCATGAGCACGTGCACGCCGTCCTCGCAGAAGGCGCAGCCGGGCGCGGTGCCGTTGTGGTTGTGGAAAATCGTGCAGTTTTCCGGCAGGTACGCCTGCTGCAGGTTGCTCTCCGCCATGGGGCGCTTGCGCGCGGCGAAGAGCTCGCGCAGCCACTGCGCCAGCTCCGGGTGCAGCACGTTCTTGCGCCCGAAGACCTCGCAGATGGTCTGCTTGGTCAGGTCGTCATAGGTGGGACCCAGCCCGCCCGTGGTGATGATGACGTCCACGCGCGTGCGCGCCAGCTCCAGCGCCTCGCGCAGACGCGCGGGGTTGTCGCCCACGACCGTGTGGTAGAGCACGTTGATGCCCAGCTCCGCCAGATGCTCCGAAAGGAGCTGCGCGTCGGTGTTGGCGATGCTGCCGAGCAGCAGCTCCGTGCCGACGGCAATCAGTTCCGCCCGGTGTGCCATCAGTCTTTTTTCAGCAGGGTCAGCAGCGTGACGATGAAATTGCCGACGGCAATGCCAAGGATGGTGCTGGCGAGAACAAAGGTGACTTTTTTCATGGGAGGCTCCTCCTTCATTTCATAAAAATTGGTATGGTACAGCGTTTACAGCTTGATGCGAACGAATTCTCTGCCGTCCATCGCGCGCCCGCACAGCGCCTCGACGTCCAGCGCCGCCTCCGCCGCGCGCACCTCGTCGAGGTGGGGGCGGGTTCTGGGATGGCGCGGGGTGAACACGGTGCAGCAGTCCTCATAGGGCAGGATGGAGGTGTCGAAGGTGCCGATTTTGCGGGACAGGCGGACAATCTCCTCCTTGTCCATGCCGATGAGCGGGCGCAGCACCGGCAGCGTGACCACGTCCTCCGTCACGCGCAGTGCCTCCATTGTCTGGCTGGCGACCTGACCGAGGCATTCGCCCGTGACAATCGCCTTGGCGTGCGCCTCCTCGGCGCAGCGCTGGGCAATGCGCATCATGAACCGGCGCATCACCAGCGTGAAGAACTCCTCCGGGCAGTTGCGGCGGATTTCCTCCTGAATCTCGGTGAAGGGGACAATCTGCAGGCGCATCCGCCCGCACCAGGGCGCAAGCTCCCGCGCCAGCGCGATGACCTTCTCCTTCGCCGCCTCCGAGGTGTAGGGCGGGGAGAAGAAGTGCAGCGGCTCCAGCGCCACGCCGCGCTTCGCCATCATCCACGAGGACACCGGCGAGTCGATGCCGCCGGAGAGCAACGTCACCGCCGTGCCGCCCATGCCCAGCGGCAGCCCGCCCGCGCCGGGCACGGCGGGTCCGTGGACGAACGCCGCGTCGTCGCGGATTTCCAGAAAGACCGTCAGCGCGGGCGCGTGCACGTCCACGGCGCAGTTGGGGTACGCCTGGTGCAGCGCGCCGCCGACCTGCTGGCTGAGCTGAATCGAGGTCAGCGGGAAGGTCTTGTCCGCGCGCTTGCTCTCCACCTTGAAGGACGCGGCGGTGGACAGGTCCTCGTGCAGATAGGTCTTCGCGGTCTCGATAATCGCCTGCACGTCCTTCGCGCAGGGCAGCGCCCGCGACACGGCAATCACGCCGAAGACCTTGCGGCAGGCGTCAAACGCCGCGGCAAGGTCCGCCGCGTCGTCCGTCGGCTCGACGTAGATGGTGGACTGCTTGGCGTAGATGCGGAAGCTGCCGCAGTTCGCCACGCGGCGGCGGAGGTTGGCAATCAGCTTGTCCTCGAAGCTGCGGCGGTTGAGGCCCTTGAGCACCACCTCGCCCAGCTTGCAGAGTATCATTTCCATAAGGGAGTTCCTTTCTTGTTCCGTCGGGTTCACACGCTGCCCTTGAGCGTGTCGGTGTTGCGGTATTGAATCGCCTCGGCCAGGTGGACGGGGGAGATGTCCGCTGCGCCCTCGAGGTCGGCAATGCTGCGCGCCACGCGCAGCAGGCGGTCGTGGCTGCGCGCCGTCAGGCCCAGCCGCTCGAACGCGGACTTGAGCAGCCGCTCGCCCGCGTCGTCCAGGCGGCAGAACTCGCCCACCATTGCCGGCTCCATCTGCGCGTTGCAGCGCACCGGCGTGCCCGCGAAGCGGCGCTTCTGCACCTCCCGCGCGGCGTTCACGCGGGCGCGGACGTCGTCGGAGGACTCCGCCTTCGCGCGCCGCCGCATCGCGTCATAGGGCACGCTGGGCACGTTGACGTGGATGTCCATGCGGTCGAGCATCGGCCCGCTGATGCGCTCGACGTAGCGGCGGACCTGCTGCTCGGTGCAGGTGCAGCGCCCGGAGGGATGCCCGTGCCAGCCGCAGCGGCAGGGGTTCATCGCGCCGACGAGCATGAAGCGGCTCGGCAGCGTGACGCTGCCCGCGGCGCGCGTAATCGTGACCTCGCCGTCCTCAATGGGCGCGCGCAGCGCCTCCAGCACCTCGCGCGGGAACTCCGGCAGCTCGTCAAGAAAGAGCACGCCGTTGTGCGCCAGCGAGATTTCGCCCGGCCGCGGGAAGCTGCCGCCGCCCGCCATCGCCACGGTGGAGAGCGTGTGGTGCGGCGCGCGGAACGGGCGCTCCGTCAGCAGGGGATGCGCCGCGTCCGTCAGCCCCGCCACCGACCAGATTTCCGTCGCCTCCAGCGACTCATAGCGCGTCATGTCCGGCAGAATCGACGGCAGCCGCCGCGCCAGCATGGACTTGCCCGCGCCCGGCGAGCCTATCATCAGCACGTTGTGCCCGCCCGCGGCGGCGACCTCCAGCGCGCGCTTCACGTTCTCCTGGCCCATCACGTCGGCAAAGTCCGCGCGCGTCTGCCGCTGCGCCGGGGGCTCCCAGCGCGGCGCGGGCGCAATCGGCGCCTCGCCGCGCAGATGCGCCGCCAGCGCCGCCACGTCCTGCACGGGATAGACCGTCAGCCCGTCCGCCAGCGTCGCCTCCGCGGCGTTGACCGCGGGCACATAGAGCGTCTTGATCCCAGCACGCACCGCGGACATAGCCATCGGCAGAACGCCGTTGATCCCGCGCAGCGCGCCGGTGAGGCTCAGCTCGCCGATGAACGCGGCGTCGGACGGCAGCTCGGGCACCTCCTCGGCGCAGCGCAATATGCCGAGAAAGATCGGCAGATCGTAGACCGTGCCCTCCT
>JAILRK010000126.1 GCA_024698225.1 Oscillospiraceae bacterium
CGAGCGCGTGGTCGCCCAGCGCCGTGACCGGCAGACCGAAGAGGCGGTCCGGCAGCGCCGCCCGCGCGTCGCAGGTCGCCGCGCGCAGAATCGTCACGCCCGCGCCCGCGCGGCGGACGGTCAGCTTCCAGTTGTATTCTCCAAACGGCATATTCGCGTCCCGTCCCTCCGCGTATCGTAGTACCCCCATCTTACCGCAAAGCGCGTGACCTTGCAAGCCTCTTGCGGAGAAAGCGCACAAAATGCAGGCACGCGTTTTCCGTCTGAGAAAAAGCACAAATTCGCTTGACAGGCAAGAGCACATCATATAATTTGTATAAAGAAGTTTCACCAATTTATGGCTGATTTGGGAGGTGTGTGCAATGAGGCGAATCATGAAACGACTGTTTTGCCTGCTGCTTGCGCTGGCGATGGGGACGGAGGTCCTCCCGCTTCGGGGCATGGCGGCAGCAGACGTCCTGCTGCGTTTTCAAAAGGACCGGACCAGCGGTCCGGTCATCGTCACGGCGTCCTATCAGGGCAACGACTACGTCATGGGCGGCGCGCGCGAGGGTGGCGGCTACCTTGCTCTGACCGCCGCGCGCTCCTTTACCACCGTCCTCTATCCCGGCGAAGAATACGAAAGCCATGATTCCTACGTTGAGCTCTGGGCAGGACAGGGGCCGAACCTGTTTCAGGTCTCCGAAGGGGAAGACTTCACCTTCTGCCTGCAGGCCGAGAACGGGCTCTGGCTCAAGGGCGCGGACAACACGCTGCGCTGCACGGAAATCGGCGAGGCGCCCTTCTTCTGGGAGAGCGGGTATTTCGTGGACGACTCCTGGGTTTCCGCGCTGAACGTGGACAAGGCGCTCTTTCTGGTGCTGCACGTGGGAGAGGGCACGCCCTACTTCACCGTTGCCGACGCGCTGGGTGAAGCCGACCTCCCCTGCCAGCTTGCCGCCCAGACAGAGTGCAGTCACCACAACACCATGACGCATCACGCCGCCGTCGCTCCGACCTGTGTAAAAAGCGGCAGTCTGGAATACTGGGTCTGCTCGCAGTGCGAGGCGGCGGGTCGCGCATATCGTTTCTATGACGAGGAGGGCACGAACCCCTTCTGGGACGACAGTGAGATTGTTCTTCCCGCCACGGGGCACATTGACGACGACGCGGACGGGGTCTGCGACGTGTGCGGCAACGGCATGCCTGTGTTCACGCGGGTAACGCTGGACAGCCAGATTCAGGCCGGGCAAACCTATCTGCTTGCCACGGAGGTCAACGAATCGCTGTATCTCCTTGCGCGTCCGGACGAAAACGACCTGTACAGTACGACAATGCGCGCCACCGAGTCCGTAACGCCCGACAAGGACGGCGCACTCCGCTACAGCGACGTCCGGAGCGCGGACGCCCTGATGTTCCGCCTTGACATATCCGGCGGCAAGGGCGGCAAGTCAGAGGACCCGAATCTCATCGGGGCGGACAATCTCTACGGTCTCATTTCCGATGACGGAGAATTAGAGTACGACGCTGGCTATGGGTTTTACTACAACATGGGCAGCGGGTACGGCTGGCGGGTGCGGCTGGATGCGCCGCCCACGCCCACGCTGCTCATCCCCCGCATGATGTCGGACTTCGGACCGCAGTTCTACATGCGCGCCTTCGCGCCCGAGGAAGCGCCTTTTTTCAGCACCCTGCCCGCCTATGACGAAGACGGAGAGAATCTTGAACTCGACCCCCAAACCGTCGAATACCCCGTCTACCTCTATCTCCTCAACGCAGAGGAGGTGGACAGCTGGGACTACGGTACGGTCCTGCAGGGCGAGACCGAGCTGGACTTCTCCGCCGTGGCGGACAAGCCCGGCTATTCTGCCGAGATTGCCGCGCAGTCCTCTGTGACGGGGCTTGCCGCTGCGGTGACGGACGGTACCGCGCGCGCAAAAATCGAAGACTTCCGGGAAAAAACCGGCTCCACGGCGTCAAACTACACGCTCACCGCCTATTCGAGGCTGACTGCCGACGGTTTTGAGGCGTCGAACGCGGCAACCGGAAAGACGCTGCGCTACAGCATTTCGCACCATCTGCGCGTAGAGGACAACAGCGCGGAGCCCATCACCTATCTGCTGACACCGGGCGAGCTGCAAGATGACGGGGTCTGCTATGACCTCGTGCTCTACAGCTGGTACGACCCCGCACAGGTGATGCTGACGGACGAGTTCATCATGGGCGGAAGCGACGAGCTGACGCACGGCGAAACGTATTACCGCAAGACTTCCGACCCGTTCTTCGGCGAGGGACGGCTCACCACCGCTTCGTTCACCCACGCAGACGGACAGAACGCCCTCTCCTGCCCGGTCCTTCCCGTTGCGGTGCAGCTCAATGAAACCGCAGTGGTCGAACCGCATGAGCACTGCACCGACTGGTCGGACGAGGAACGCGATGCGCACTACGTCTGCCGGCAGGACGGCCACTATCTGGAGTGCTGCCGCTGCGATGAGCCGCAGTTCATCCACCCGCATTTCTACAACCTCACTGACTGCGACTACAGCTTCACGGACACGAACGTCGGCGAGTACGTCTACCACTGCAGCTTCTGCTATGAACGCGGGCCGGAGTTCTATGAGAAGCGCGAGACAATTGACACCGCCGACTGGGCGTGGGTGAACATCGTGGACCAGAACGGCGCGCCCGTTCCCCAATTCCTTTCGAAAAAAGACTACTGCTACGACTACCGCGGCAAAAACGACGTCGTGGTCATCTATTCGGTCGAGTGGTTCAAGGGCACACAGCACCTGGGCGAAAAGGATGTGGCGGACCCCGAATATGCGGACGGCTGCGCCGCGCTTCATTACCGCGAGGACGTCCTTTCCGAAGAGGTTGCAGCGGCTCCGCTCAACTGCGTCATCTCCTTCACGTCAGAAGCGCAGTTGCTCTACAAGGTGGACAGCCAGCTGCGCTTTGACGACGTGACGCTGGGACAGGCAATTCACGTTGACGTCACGAAGCGCAGCGGGCGCGCAATCACCATTACCGGGCGGTTGCCGGAGGAGATGACAGACTGGGAACACATCAACGGAACGCTGACCACCACGTTTCCCGAGCTCACCTATTACCACGACCTGCAGTTTGAGGACGACGGCAGTTTTACCATCACCGCGCCCTACGCCTATTCGGAGCTGACCATCAGCTGCACCACGCCAATCAACGGCATCAATGTCAACCGCTTTCTCTTTCTCCGCAACGCCCAGTCGCTGGGCGGCTATGGGTCGGAAAGCAAGCTCATTGACCTCGGCGTTCTGGATTTCGCCAACCACAACGTGTGCAGCAGCTTCTCGTTCACGGTTGAGGACGAGGTCGCCGCGCTGGTCGCCCGCAGCGCCTACTTGGGCGGGAGCTATTCCCTGACCAACGAGCGGACCGGCGAGGTGTGGACGTCGGTGCGCAAATCCTGCCCCGAAGGGCAGGACCCGCATGCGGAATCCGGCGCGTTCACCTTCGAGCTGTCGCTGGAAGGTGACTATGCCGATCACTTCGCCGTGGGCGACACGGTGGTTCTGAACTGCTCCTTACGCGACAGGGCGTATCGGATGGACCCGTTCCGCTTCACTCTGGAGGAAATCGGGAACGGAGAGGGAAATCAGGACATCGGAACCCCGGATTTCTATCGGCTTCCGATGCTTTACATTGACAAAAGCAGCGTGGACCGTGTCCTCCAGGTCAGATACCTGTGGTGGTCTCTTCTGTTTGACGGCGAGGGCCGCCTGCTGGGCGACCAATACCTCGCCAACTCCTATTGTCTGGAGGAAGGCAGCTACACGTATCTCGCTTACGCAAAAAACAGATTTATCGACCTGGTGGACAGCCCCAACGCCCTGGAAATGATGCGCGTTCCCACCACCGGCTATTACAGGCAGACGTTCACCGTCCGGCGCAACGACATCGTTACGGTAACCCCCCAGTTCACCGATATCGACCCATATCAGAACGTGACCGTCACCGCGACCCTCGGTGAGAATCTGCGCACCGGCGAATCCGTCCCGGTCTACATCAGCTACAAGGGCTTCGACGCGGACTATGTCGACCTCGTCGGCAGCTACGCCATGACCGTCACCGTCCGCTCACACACGGTGAATGAATATGACGCGCGTTGTCCATTGGTCAGGGTCGGCGGATGCTATGCCACGTGGAACAACGCGGCGCCCCTCAGCGAGACGGAGCTTGACTATGCAAAGGGCGGATATCACTACAGGGGCGTTGCCATCACGGCAAATGCGACCGAGGGGACAATCTGCGTATACGCGCGCCCTGACGGGAACAGTCTCTACATCACGGCGGAGAGTTCTGCCGCCAACACCGACTACAACTCCCACAGCGCGTTTGTCCTGACCATTCCCGCAAACGACGTGACCGTCCAGGCGCCTCCGGCGTTCACGTCCGACCCGGATGGCGAGCTTGTGTTTTTGGCCTCGCTGCCGCGCGACGGCACGACGTACGTCGCAAAAGCCTTCGTGGACGGGCAGGAAACTGACGCGAAGACGGTCAATCTGGCAGGCCTCGGCGTAAACACGCTTCACTATACGCTTGGTCATCCGGGGGTCGGCACACACTACCACGACCTCCGGCTGGAAATCTACACGGCAGACTGCGACGAGAGCGGGAACTGGCTTCCTGACTCGCTCGCCTGTCTCTGGCGCTCGCAGACCTATTATGTGGCGGTGAACGTAAACACCGCCGTCCCGCAGCCGAGCGTGCTGACCGTTTCGACGCGTCTGGGCGACGGAAGCAATCTCCAGACCCGGATTGACCTCAAAAGCAGCAAAAATCGCCAGCATAGCATTACCTTCTACCCGCAGCAGTTCAATGAGGATGGCACGCTGAACGAGGAGCTCACCTACGATTACCGTCTGGCGCTGGACAACGCGCACAACCTGGCGGAGGGCGAAAACAAGGTCCTCATGACGGTATACTGCGGTGAACAGCACGCCGAACCGACGCTCTATCAGGTCACGCTGCTCCGCAACGAAAACACCGGCACCTTCGACGGGACGCTGCACTTTGATGCCGATACGATACGGCTGGACGACCTGCCATTCGGCTACAGCTTCTTTTTCAGCGGACCGGAGCCCGAGCAGGACAGCAGCAGCGCAACGGCGCAGGCTGCAGAGGCAATTGAGCGCCGCGCCCAGTCGCTCACCGTCGACGAGCCGCTGCCCGTGCCGGAACTGGTCGACCTGGATGCGCTGGAAACGCTTCTTGCCTCCGACCCGGATATGGAGGAATGGGAAAAGGAAATCATGCGTCTCGACGCCAATTATCAGAACAACCTGCACGACTGCTGGCTTGAGCTGCAGGAATTCACTGCGGCGCTCAGCGCCGAATGCTGCAGCCGCTTCGACACGCTCCCGGACTTTTCCGGCAGCGGAACCACGGGGGGAACAGAGCTTCTGGGCAGCACAGTCACCGAAGTCACTCTGGCGGAGCTGGGCTATCAGAAGGCAGAAACCCCGTCGGGGGACTACTACATTCTTCTGGACATCGCCAAGGGCAGGCAGTCCGTGGTCGAGTGGAGCAGCGACCCGTCCCGGCGCATCCACCGGTGGAGCGGCACAAGCCCTCTGCCGGTGGGAACACCGC
Source organism: Oscillospiraceae bacterium (assembly GCA_024698225.1). Classification (GTDB taxonomy): domain Bacteria; phylum Bacillota; class Clostridia; order Oscillospirales; family Oscillospiraceae; genus Hominicoprocola. The sequence goes on from JAILRK010000126.1 coordinate 5,611, forward strand.
TGGCACGCGGAAACGCCGCCGAAACGTCCGAGGCGCTGCGCACCGCCTCCAGCACGCTCCTGTTCTCCAGTGCGAGCGACGTCGACGAGGCAGAGGCGGAACTGGCGTCCTACTATGAGGCGGACTTCGTTCCGGCTGTGCTGAGCTTTCTGAGCCTGAGGAACGACACCCTGGAAAAGCTTGCCACTATCGTGTTCAAAATCACTGACCCCGCCGTTGTGGTCTCACAGAACGCGAGCGGCGCAAAGGTCGAAGCGCTGGGCAAAGAGGTTGAGGCGCTTGAAGCCGAGATGAAGCGCAAAAACATGAGTCTCCTCGACCTGGACAGGGAAATCGCGGCAACAAAGGAAAAATTCTATCAAAAGTATCCGACATGGCGACCGTCAAAAAAGACCGCAATCGTGCCGGCGGTGGAGGCGGAGAACGCCACGTCTGACTATGTCAAAGCCCGCGCGCGGGTGTTTGAGCAGCTTGGCGAGGCAAGAAAGGTGGAGGCGAGTCTTCGTGCGGACCAGGTCACGATTGGCAAGCTGAAGAACAGCGAAGCGCTGTGGACACGCATCAATGAAATTCTAAAAGCAGGCTCAGAAGTGAAAAAGGATCTCAAAACGCTCGCCAAGGCGGCAGGACCGTATCTGGCAACCGGACTGAGCGCCGTCTGCATGGTTCTGGACGTAGAAAGCTATCTCAACGCACACGAGGATACCCAAATCGCATACCGCGCCGGAGCGGCAAACCGCAAGGTCATGGACGAAATGCGCCAGCAAATGGAGGACGCCCTGCAGGACCCCTGCCTCAAACATCCCTGGCTGGCAGGCCTGCAATATGACGACTGTGTGGAAGCGTACGAGGATTACTGCGCGGCGTCGTTCCGCTATCAGCACGCGTCCTACATCCGTACGGCGTGCATGTATCTCATGATTATTGCCGACATCATCGCGCTGGCCGCCGCCATAGGCAACGCTCCAAGCGCCACAGCCGCAGGTGCCTTCGTGGTCGTCTCCAACAGCCTGACGCTCACCGCCACCACCGCCTATCTCGCCTGGCGCTGGAGCCGGCTGCAAAAGGCGGAAAACGAACTGAACGAGGAGTGCATTGAGCCGCTGCCCTTTTCCAGGGACTCAGACTGCGACTCTCCGCCGAAGGAGCCCGCCCCCAAATCGGTCGACCCGCCGAAATACCCAGCGCCGACTCTGCCGAAGATTGACCCCTCCGGCTATGCATACGAGGCCGTTGCCTCCAATCGGCTTTCAGGTGTTACGGCAACCATCTGGTACCGGGACGGCAGCGGAAACGCACAGCCCTGGGAGGACGCCCCGTACTATGAAGAGGTCTACCGGCAAACCACCGGTGCAGACGGCAGATATGAGTGGATGACCCCGCCGGGCAGCTGGCTGGTAAAGCTGAGCAAGGAGGGCTACGAGGATGCGGACAGTCGGCAGGACCCCGCCGCCGACGCGGAGGGCTGGCTGCCGGTGCCTCCGCCGCAGCTCAACGTCAATATCCCGATGGTCTCCAAGGCAGCCCCGACGGTACAGAGCGCCGCCGTATCCTCCGACCGCGTGCGCGTGGTGTTCAGCCAGTATATGCAGGAGAGCGCCGCCGCTGCGGTCACCGTGGCGAAAAACGGCGTGCCGCTTGAACTTGCCGCCGCATTTGTCGACCGCGAGGAAAGCCCGACGCAGGCAGGCGTCTTCTATGGACGCGTGCTGGAGCTTGCCGGCAGCTTCGCCGGAGAGGGCTTCACGGTCTCGGTCGATACCGGCGCGAAAAACTACGCCGGAACGCCGTTGGCGTCCGCCTACAGCAGCGGCGCGCTCAGTGTGACGCAGGTGGTCGGCACGCTCTCCCACGTCTATCCGAACCGCTTTGTCACCGATGTGAGCGATACGGAGGAGCTGGTCGTCACGGTCCTCGACACCGCGGGGCAGCCGATGCCGGACGTGCCCGTCGCGGTGTCCCAGCAGAGGGACGACACGCTGCGCTTCTCCGCCGGGACCGCAGTGAGCGACGCGTCCGGGCGCGCCGTGTTCAGCGTCAAGGGGATTGCCAGCGGCTACAACACGCTGACCTTCTCGGCAGGTCCGGCAAGCGTGCAAATGAACACCCGCGTCAAGCCGCTTGGCACGGAAAGCCCCAAAAAGCCCACGGCAAACCTGTCCGACGGGCAGACGGTTCCGTTCGGCACGCCGCTGACGCTGCAGTGTGCAACGGAGGACGCCGTCATCTTCTATACGACCGACAACACCTGCCCCTGCACGGAGGACGGCAGCCGCCGGACATACACGCAGCCGATTTCTCTGACAGAGTCAACGCTGCTTCGCATCGCCTCCTATACGGAGTCGGGCGGGTACAGCGAGCGGCTGAATCTGCGCATCAACGTGCATGTCCCGGTGACACAGTCTGACGACGGTCTGACCTTCCATGACCTCCCGGAGGGTGTCTTCCCCGTGGTGGGTTACTACAGCGCCTCCGGTCAGCTGATTGACGTAAAACGCACCGAAGGCGAGCGCGTATCCTGGGACACGGCGCCCGGGGACGTTCGCGTCTTCTTCCTCGACGGGAACTGTTTACCCGTCTATCCCATGTGGCGCAGCAACGGGGGCTAACCGCCGCGTGCCCACGCGCGGCGCCGGTACAGCCCGGCACAATACATGCCGCCGCGTCTCCGGCGCTGCGGCAAAGCGAAAGGAGGGAGCACAGCATGGGCGAGGTGAGGCTGACGCTGCGGCGGCTGGCGCCGTACTATCTGCTTCTGGCGGTCAATATCATCCCCTGCGCGGGCGTCATTCCCCTCGTGTTCCCCGTGCGGAACGTCTCCGCCTTTTATCTGCTCGTCCTCTCCGCCTGTCTGGTCCGCTACTACTCCTACCGCATGTCCCGCCCGGGCAGACTGTCGCTGCTGATGAAGCTGCTCTCGTGGATGGCGCTGCTGCTGATTCTGCTGCGCGGCGTCAAATACAGCGCGTTTATGGGCGTGGGCGTGCTGGCGCGGCACACCTGGTACCTCTACTACGTGCCCATGCTGCTGCTCCCGCTGTTTTTCTTTTACGTCTCGCTTCTGGTCGCGCCGGAGAGCGAGCGGCGGCATGCCGGACTCCGGGTCTGGAGCGCGGTCATCTCCGCGGGGTTCATCCTTCTGGTGCTGACCAACGACCTGCACAGGCTGGTCTTCCGCTTCCGCCCGCACTTTGCGGACTGGGACCATGACTACACCTATGGCTGGCTGTTTTACCTGCTCACGCTCTGGCAGTACGTGCTCTATCTGGCGGCGGTGCTCATTCTCTGTTTCAAATGCCGCATCAGCAGCTCCAGGCGGAACGCCTGGCTGACGGCGCTGCCCTTTACGCTGGGCATCGTCATGAGCTTGCTGCTGAACACGGGGTACATGCCGAAGCTCAATGGCATGTACGTCATCGAGTTCCCGGAGGCGCTCATCCTGATGGTCGCCGGGGTGCTGGAGTGCTGCATGCAGCTGGGGCTGATTCCCACCAACCGCGGCTACGGCAAGCTGTTTCAGTCGCTCCCGCTCGCCGCGCAGATTACGGACCGCACAGGCAGGGTCATCTACGCCTCGCGCTCGGCGGCTGCGCTTTCACCGGCGCAGATTGCCGCCCCGGACGGCACGCGCCTCGGCGCGCACAGCGTGCTGCACCGGATGGAGGTCCCCGGCGGTTATGCCTTCTGGCAGGACGACCTGAGCGAGCTGGACCGGCTGAACGAGGCGCTTGCCGAGGCGAAGGACAGCCTGTCGCAGGAGGCGGAGCTGATCCGCCTGCAAAACCGCCTGAAGGAAAAGCGGACGAAAATCGAGCAGCGAACCGCCGTGTACGACACCATCGCAAGGCGCACGCAGCGGCAGTCCCGGACCATCTCCCATCTGGCGGAGACGGCGCTGGCCTCCGACGATGCGCAGCTGCGCAGGCGCTGCGGCGCGCGCATCGTCCTGCTCGGCGCGTACATCAAGCGCTACGCCAACCTGATGCTCCTCTCCGACGGCAGCAAAACCGTCGCGGCGGGCGAGCTGGGGCTCTCCATGGCCGAGGTGCTGCGGTATCTGCAGTTTTCCGGCGTGCCCTGCGAGCTCATCAACACGGCGGCGTGCAGCGTGCCCGCCGACGCGGCGCTGGCGGCGTTTGAGGCGTTCGCAACGCTGCTGGACGACAACTTCTCCGTCCTGCGCGGCGTGTTCGTCAACCTCCGCGACGGGGACGGGCTGGTCTGCCGGCTGACGCTGGAGCATCCGGTGTCCCTGCGCAGCGCCCTGACGCGGACGCTCGCGCGCGCCGCCGTGCGGAGCGAGTGCACGGTCGAGGACGACGTTGTCTACCTCAGCCTCACGCTGCCGAAGGGAGGGGACGCGCCATGACGGGGTTTTCATCGCTTTCCGCGCTTGCGTGCTCGCTCTGCACGCTCTGGGCGCTGCTGCTCTGCCTCAGCGGCATATTCGCCGTCATTCTCACCCTGGCGCAGAAGCAATGGCGCTGCGCCCCGCTCTCCCTTCTCTGCCTTGCGTGCAGCGCCTTCCTCTGGCAGGTGTGCTGCGACCTGTCTCTTTTTCCCGGCACGGGCAGCGCCGCGCTCAGCCGACGGCTGGGCAGGCTTCCCTGGTCCGTTTTTCTGGCGGCGCTGCTGCTCCTCACGCTTCTGTCGCTGCTGCTCCTGCGGCGCAGTCGGCGCTACGGCGCGCAGCGCGTCACGCCCGCCGCCATCAAGCTCTGCCTGGACGAGATGCCCTGCGGCGTGTGCTGCTGGCGCGAGAACGGGCGGGTGCTGTTCTCCAACATCTGCATGGACCGTCTCTGCCGGCGCATGACGGGCAGCCCGCTGCTCAACGGCAGGCTGTTTTCCGACGCCGTGGGCGCGCGGGAGATCGTGCCCGTTGGGGACAGCGTCTGGCGCTTTACCCGCCGGGACGTGCTTCTCAGCGGCGCGCCGCTGCACGAGCTGCTTGCCTCCGACATCACGACGGAGTACGCGCGGACGCAGGCGCTCGAACGGGACCGCGCGGCGCTCACCCGCCTGAAGCGGGAGCTGCAGGACTATAACCTCAGCATTGACGACACCGTCCGCAGGCAGGAGATTCTGCAGGCGAAGGTGCGCATTCACGACGAGATGAACCGCCTGATGCTCTCCACCATGGCGGCGGAGGACGCCGACAAGGCGACGCTGGACCGCATCTTCTCCCTCTGGGCGCAAAACGCCCTGCTGCTGGGCGTCGCGCCCGACACGGGGGCGTCCGAGCGCATCGACGCCCTTGCCGAGGCGCTCGGCATCCGTCTGGATTGGCAGGGCGTCCTGCCCGACGCCCTGACCGACGCGCAGCGGGAGCTGCTCTGCTCCGCCGCGCAGGAGGCCATCGCCAACGCCGCAAAGCACGGCAGCGCGAAGACGATGGCGCTGTCATTCACCGAGTCCGCAGACGCCGTCCTTTGCCGCTTCACCAACGACGGGCTGCGACCCACCGGCCCCGTGCGTTTTTTGGGCGGGCTTGCGAACCTCGACCTTCTGGCAAAACAGCAGGGCGCGGCGGTTTCGGTCAGCGTGGGCGAGCATTTCACTCTCTGCCTGCAATTTCCGAAAAAAGCGGAGCACAATCAGCCGGTTGGCGGATGCGCCCCCACGCAAACCTCCTTACAATGACAATCAGGGTGACAGGCAGCATGCCGGGCGGCGCCGGGAAGGGCAGGTGAGCACATGGCGTATTCCGTTTTGATTGTCGAGGACCAGGACATCCCGCGCGAACTCTTTGAAATCTACATCCATGCCAGCGCGCAGTTTCGGCACCTGCTCTCGGTGACGAACGCGTCCGCGGCGCTCTCCATCTGCCAGAGCAGCCCCGTGGACCTGATTCTGATGGACGTGCTGACCGAGCTCGGGCACAGCGGACTGGACGCCGCGGAGGAAATCAAGCGGCAGTTCCCCCGCATCAAAATCATCATCGTCACCTCCATGCCGGAGTACTCCTGGCTCTCTCGCGCGCGGGACATCGGGGTGGACTCCTTCTGGTACAAGGACGGGCAAAAGGACGGGCTGCTCGCCGTCATGGAGCGCACCATGGCGGGCGAGCACATCTACCCGGACGAAACGCCCCTGATTCGCATCGGCAACACCACCAACCACGCCTTCACCGAACGCGAGCTGGACATCCTCAAGGAGCTCACCACCGGCGACACCAACGCCGAAATTGCCGAGCGGCTCTTCGTCTCCGTGGCAACGGTCAAGAGCCACATCCAGCACCTGATGGAAAAGACGGGCTTCAAAACCCGCACGGAGCTGGTCTCCGAAGCCCGCGGGCTCGGCATCGTCTACAAAAAGCGGCAGGCAGAGCCCTGAAGCACTGCCTGCGCAAATCCACCATAGGTTCAAACAGGGAGGCCCGCTGCGCAGAGGGCCTCCCTGTGTCATATTCTTACCGCTCACTCCTCCAGCTCGAGATAGCGCAGCATCTGCTCCGGGGCGTTGAGGAACTGCTTCATCAGCCGGAAGTGCTCCGTGTCCTGCGCGCGCACCGAGCGGATGCCGGCGTCCGACAGCTCGTAAATCTCAGCGCCGGGAAAGGTCATCAGCATCGGCGAGTGCGTCGAGATGATGAACTGCGACGCCTCGTCCACCAGCGCGCGCATCAGGCACATCAGCGTCATCTGCTTCATCGGCGAGAGCGCCGCCTCCGGCTCGTCGAGGATATAGAGCCCGTGCCCGCCAAAGCGGTGCTCCACCAGTGAGAGAAAGCTCTCCCCGTGGGACTGCCGGTGCAGCGAGGTGCCGCCGTAGCTCTCGATGAGCATGCGCGTTCCGCCGCCGTGCCGGTCCAGCTCGTCGATGTTTGAGGCGACGTTGTAAAAGCTCTCGGCGCGCAGGAAAAAGCCGTCCGTGTTGCGCGTCGTGCCGCGGCTGAGCGTGAGATAGCGCCAGAGCTCGGAGTGCGAGTCATGGGTCGAGAAATTGAAGTTGACGGAGCCGCCCTCGGCGTTGAAGCCCGCCTGCACGGCAATGGCCTCAACCAGCGTGGACTTGCCCACGCCGTTCTCTCCGACCAGAAAGGTCACATTCTTGCGAAACGGGAGCTCCCCCATTGCGCGCAGATGGCGCACGACGGGCAGCGACGCAAGATAATCCTCCGGCGGAATCGGCTTCGTGACGGCGACGCCCGTGACGAAGGGCTTTGTCCGCATGGCGCTCACGCCTCCTCCGCGCGCAGCTTCTCCAGCAGCTGCTGCAGCGCGCCGCCGCTCGCCTGCGCGAGCGACTGCGTCGTGTGGCTGACCTCCTTGCAGATGGCCTCGTTCTGAAACTGCACCAGCTTGCGGTACGAGCCGTCGAGAATCAGCTGCAGCAGGCGCGCGGTCACCTCGGCGTCGTACAGCGCGCCGTGGACCTTCGTCCGGTCCACCTCGATGCCGCAGACCTTCGCCGCGTTCTGCAGCGCCAGCCGCCGGTACGACTTCTGCCGCAGAAAGCGCGGGAAAATCGCCTGCAGGTCGACCCAGCGGTACATGCTCTCCGGGATGTCGATTTCCTTATAGTCGCACTCGTCCTCCAACTGATACAGGTCGGACATGCTCCAGCTGTACACCCGCGTGCGCTCCGTGCCAATCCACGCGGCAAACAGGCCCATCGCCTCGGAAAAGCTCTCGGCGCTGTTGGTCTGCGCATAGCCGATGCCGGTCAGCTCGCGGATGGTCTGGGTGATGCGGTCGTTGAACTGCGGCTTGACGTAGCACTGGAAGCGGTCCGTCACCTCGGCGTTCGCGTCCAGCCTCACCGCGCCAATCTCGATAATCTCCCGCGCGAGATAGCGCTTCACCTCCCGCTCCTGCTCCGAGACCGGGTTCATTTCAAAGTCAAGCACAATATGCTGCTGATACACCCCGCCGCCTCCTTCCGTGGTTTCATACGGTTTTCCCTATGATAACACGGGCGGCGGCGGAGCGCAAGGGCGGCGCTCACAGCTTGTTCATCCGGTAGCCAATTCCGACGTGCGTCTGAAACAGCTTCGGCTGTGAGGGCTCGTTCTCCATCTTTTTGCGCAGCGACGCCATGAACACGCGCAGCGTCGCAACGTCGCTGTCGAGGCTGTTTCCCCAGATTCTGTCCGTGATATAGGTGTGCGTCAGCACCCGCCCGACGTTTTTGGCAAAAAGGCAGAGCAGCTTGTATTCGTTCGGCGTCAGGGCAATCACCCTGCCCGCCATCCGCACCTCCGCCGCCCCGTAGTCAATCTCCAGCGCGCCGTTGGTGAACACGGGCTCGTTGTCGGGCAGCAGGCGCGCCAGGCGGCGCTGCACCACGCGCAGCCGCGCCAGCAGCTCGTCCACGGAAAACGGCTTCGTCAGGTAGTCGTCCGCTCCGGCGTCCAGCGCGGTGATTTTGTCGGCGTCGTCGCTGCGCGCGCTGATGACGATGACCGGCATGTCGCTCCAGGTGCGCAGGCGTCTGATGATGTCCACGCCGTCCATGTCCGGCAGACCGAGGTCCAGCAGCACCACGTCCGGGCTGTGCGAGGTCAGCGCAAGGATGGCGCTCTCCCCGTCCTCCGCCGTCCGGTAGCGGTATTGATGCGCATGCAGTGTCATTGTCATCAGGTTGCGGACGGAGGCGTCATCCTCCACCACCAAAACGCTCAGGTCATTCATGCAAATCCACCTCACTCAAGGGCAGCGTAAACGCAAAGACCGCGCCGTGCGGCGCGCGGTTACGCACCGTGATTTCCCCGCCGTGCGCCTGCACGATGGCGCGGCAGAGCGCAAGGCCCATTCCCACGCCGCGCCTGCTGTCAGGGCTCCGCTTCTCTCCGCTGTAGAACATCTCGAACACCCGCTCCTGCTCTGCCTCCGGCACGCCCGGTCCGTCGTCTATGACGCTGACGCGCGCCGTGTGCCCCTGCTTTTCCGTGACAATCTGTATCGCGGAGCCCTGCGGCGTGTATTTGACCGCGTTGTTGACCAGATTGATGAGCACCTGCACAATCAGCCGCGCGTCAATCTTGACCAGCAGCAGCTCGTGCTCGTTCCTCACCGCAATCGTATGCTCCGCGCTGTGGCGGTCGACGTGGCGCAGCGCCTCGTCAATGACGTCGCCCAGCAGCTCGACCTCCCTGTGTATCTGAATGCGCCCCTCCTCGATTCTGCTGACGGACAGCAGGTTCTCCACGAGGTTCGTCAGCCAGACGGCGTCGTCATAGATGTCCTGATAGAGCTTGTTTCTGGTGCCCTCGTCAAACGCAAGCTCCCCGTTGAGCAGGTTGCTGGCGTTGCCGGAGATGGCGGTCAGCGGCGTGCGCAGGTCGTGCGAGATGGAGCGCAGCAGGTTGGAGCGGAACTGCTCGTTCTGAATGCGGACCGCCGCCTCCTCCTTTTCCCTGCCGATTTTCAGGTTTTCCAGCGTCAGCGCGCATTCCCCGAGGATGGAGAGAATCAGGCTGCTTTCAAAGGCGTCCGGCGGCTGCTTCTTCCCCGCAATGACGGCAACCCCGTAGACACTGTCCCTGAGGCTGACGGGGAACAGGCTGCTCCCGCAGTCCGGAAAGGTCTCGGTCCCCGCGCCGGCGCGGCGTCCGCTGCGCAGCACCCACGCCGCTGCCTCCGCCGTCGCGTCGTCGCCCTGCGCGGGCGCCTTCTCCGCCGGAATAAGCCGCACGCTGCGGTCGAGCAGCTTCTCCAACTGTCTGGCGGTGGTTTCAAAGGTCTGCTCCCGCGTCTCCGTCCGGTGCAGCATCTGCGAGGTGTCAAACAGCACCTGCGTCCGGTACGAGGTCCTGGAAAACTGGCGTGCCGTGGACTTCAGACGCTCGGCGAGCGAGCAGGTCACAAAGGAGACCAGAAACATCACCACGAAGGTGACGGGGTAATCCTGCCCGTACGCCAGAAGCGTGTATCTGGGCTCCGTAAAGAAGTAGTTGAACACGATGACGCTCAGCAGGGCGACCAGCGCCCCGCTCATGTAGTTCTGGACCAGCACGGCGGCAATCAGAACGCCGAGCAGATACACGCTGATGACCGTGGAAACGGAGAAGCCCAGCGCGCTGAAGCCCAGCCCAATCAGCGTGGCTGCCGCCATCACCGCAAGGCAGACCAGCATGTCCCACAGGCCCGGCGTCCGCGTGCGCCTGCGCTTTGCGCCGGCGTACGCCGCCGTCTGGTTTCTCCGCTCCGGGACGATATAGAGCTGCTGCTCCGGCAGGAGCGCGGACAGGCGCTCCGTCACCGCGGGCTTGCGGAACAGATAGCCGCGAAGCCCGCGCGGCGGCACACCCTCGCCGACCACCACGCGGCTCACCCGGTTCAGCCGGACGTATTCGGCAATCTGAAAGGCAACGTCCTCTCCGTACACGGTTTCAAGCCGCGCCCCCGCCGCCTCTGCCAGACGGACGTTGCCGTCCAGCCGTCTGCGGTCCTGCTCGGCGGACAGCGGGGCGTCCGGCGTCTGCACATAGAGTGCGGTGAACATGCCGCCGGTGTATTGCGCAAGCTCCGCCGCGCAGCGCACAAGCCGCTCGTTCGACGGCGCGGAGGACAGGCAGACAAGAATATGCTCCCGCATCGTTCCCTCCTATTTCAAGACCTTTTGCACGTCGCTTTCTCTGCCGATGACCAGCAGCGTCTCCTCCCTGAGCAGCGGCGCGTCGGGGTCGACGTCCAACTGCAGCTCCCCGCCGCGCTTGACGGCAATGACGTTGATTTGAAAGCGCCTGCGGATGTTCAGCTCCAGCAATGTGCGCCCGACCCACTTTTCGGGCGTGTGAATCTCATAGACGGCAAACGTCTCGTTGACGGTGATATAATCCAGTATATAGTCAGAACTATAGCAAATTGCCGTCCATTCCGCAAGCTGCTTTTCGGGATAGACCACGGCGTCCGCGCCGTTGTTGCGCAGCAGCTTCTCGTGCAGCCCGCGCGACGCCCGCGACACAATGAACTTCGCCCCCGCGTCCTTGAGCAGCGAGGTCGTCTCCAACGCGCTCTGGAAATCGTCGCCGATGGACACGATGCACAGGTCGTAGCTCTCCACCCCAAGCGTGGAGAGAAACGCGGGATTCGTGCTGTCCCCAATCAGCGCGGCCGTCACGTAGGGCAGCACCGCTTCCGTCTGCTCCTCGCTTTTGTCCACCGCCATGACCTGATGCCCAAGCTCCTGCAGCTTCATCGCCGTGTGCCGCCCAAAGCGCCCAAGCCCTATCAACAAAATGCTCTTCATGGTTTTCCTCCTTTTTTATCCCACGCTGACCGCTTCCTCCGGCAGTCGTGCCGTATGCCCGTCCGGCTTTGGCAGCGCCGCGAAAATCAGCGTCAGTCCTCCTACGCGCCCGAAATACATCAAAAAAATCAGCATGCCCCTCGACAGCGC
>JAILRK010000133.1 GCA_024698225.1 Oscillospiraceae bacterium
TTGGCGTACACGGGGAATTCCAGCGCATCCAGCGCGTCCGCATCGCGGATGCAGCCGTCCAGCACGAAGCCGGCGATGCCCTTGCTCTTGGCGTAGTTGAACATGATTTCGCCGCACAGGGCCCGGCTCATGCAGCCGCCGCCGTTGAGCACAATCACGTCGCCCGGTTCCGCCATATCCATGGCGCGGTGCAGCAGCGCGTTGTCGCCCTCGGAGCAGTGGACGGTAATCGCCGTGCCGACCATGGAGGCGTTTTTCGTGTAGCAGCGCAGGTCGCCGTACATATTGTACATGCGGTTCATCATGTCGGCGATGTTGCTGCTGGGGATGCCGCGAAACGCCTCGACCAGCGCGCGGTCGGGCCGTTTGACCTTGGTGTAAATTCTCTTGCCGTAGGTGGTTTCCATTGGTATCGGACCTCCTGTTGTCAGTTTGATTGTCAGTGGGTCGTTTGAGACTTGCTTTTTGGTTGCGGTTATCGTAATATAGCGGTGAGGAAAAAGCAAACAATGAATTTTTTTGTTTTCCACAACGATTCTTTGTGAAGGGGGACGGAGCATGGAACTCATCAGCCTGTACTATTTCACGGAGCTTGCAAAGGACATGCACATCACGCAGACGGCGGAGCGTCTGTTCATCACGCAGCAGACGCTGAGCAACCACGTCGCGCGGCTGGAGAATTACTTCGGCGTGCCGCTGCTGTATCGCAAGCCGAAGCTGTCGCTGACGACGGCGGGCGAGTTCGTGCTGGCGTTTGCCAACGTCATCCAACAGGAGCAGACCAACCTGACCGACATCCTCTCCGACATCGAGCAGCAGGAGCGTGGCGTCGTGCGCTTCGGCGCCAGCACGCTGCGCATGAACAGCTGCATGCCCTACATCCTGCCCAAATTCACCCAGCGCTATCCCAAGGTCGAGCTGCGGCTGACGGACACCATCACCTCTGAGCTGGTGCCGCTGGTGGAGGAGGGAAAGCTGGACTTTGCCGTCGTGCTCTCGGGCAAGGCGGAGCCGAGTCTGGTGGAGCACCACCTGATGGACGACCACGTGTACCTCTGCGTGGCGGATTCGCTTCTGCGCGAACACTACGGCGAGGAGGCGGAGACCATCAAGCGCGCGGCGGCGCACGGCGCAAACGTGAAGGACTTTGCAAAGCTGCCGTTCTGCATGCTGAACAACCGCATGGGTGAGATGGTGCGCGAATGCTTCCTCGAGGCGCAGATTACACCCGCGCCCTACATCACCAGCACCTATACGCAGTTGAGCGCCACCGTCTGCTTCCAGCGGCTCACCGCCTCCTTCATTCCGCAGGCGCTGCTGGTGGAGTCGCGCTGCGCCATCCCGGACGACGTCAACATCTTCCCGCTCATGCATCACGGCGAGCCGATGGTGCAGCACCTCTCGCTGATTCGGCGCAAGGACCGCTATCTCTCGCACTTTTTCAAGTTCTTCCTCGACCTGCTGTTTCAGTACTATGCGGAGGTGGAGCACATCCATCTTGACCGCGTCGTGCAGGGCTGACGCCCGAACGGCAAAAGACCCGCACAACAGCGCGCCCCCGTGTGCCGCCGTGCACACAGGGGCGCGCCTTCAATTATGTTCTGTTGCCGGCGGCAACGGGGAAAATGCGAAGCTTGTTGCTGACAGCAACAAGAATTGTGGGCGTGGGCTGTAAAACCAATAAAAAAGCGAAAAAACAGCGGTGAAACCACTTGAAATGTGGCTGCCGCTCTGGTAGGATAGGCTGAGTGAGCCGCAATGCGGGAAAGTGTTGCTGTCAGCAACAAAAAAGAAAGGGTGAGGACGTGAAGCATTTGTCGCTGGAGCTGCTTGCCGAGACGGTGGTCAGCAGGCGAAGGGTGCTCGGACTCTCGCAGACCGCGCTGGCAAAGCAGACGGGCATCAACCGCTCGATTCTCTCCCGGCTGGAGAGCGGAGACTACACACCCTCCGTGGACCAGCTGCTCGCTCTGGCGGCGGCGCTGGACTTTCGCCCCTCGGACGTCATCGTGGACGCTGCGGCGGCGCCGGCGGCGGTGGCGCGAAAGCGGATTGCCGTTGCCGGTATGGGCTATGTCGGGCTGTCCCTGGCGGTGCTGCTGTCCCGGCACAACGACGTGACGGCGGTGGACATCGTGGCGGAGAAGGTTGCGCTGCTCAACCGCTGGGTCAGTCCGATTCAGGACGAGTACATCGAGCGCTTCCTTGCCGAGCATGACGCGCGCGGTCTGTCGCTGCGTGCCGTGACGGACGGTGCCGGCGCCTATGCCGACGCGGACTTCATTTTGATTGCCGCGCCGACGAACTACGACCCGAAGACGAACTTCTTTGACTGCTCCGCCGTGGAGGCGGTGCTCATGCAGATAAAGGAGGCGACGGCGGCGCGCGCGGAGAAGCCCTGCGTCGTCATCAAGTCCACGGTGCCGGTCGGCTATACGAGGCAGGTGCGCCGGAAGCTGGAGATGGACAACGTCATTTTCAGTCCGGAGTTTCTGCGGGAGTCCAAGGCGCTGTATGACAACCTGTATCCCAGCCGCATCATCGTCGGGGCGGACCGCTCGAACGAGGCGGCGGCGCAGGGCTTTGCCACGCTGCTGCAGCAGGGCGCAATCCGGACGGACGTGCCCGTGCTGTTCATGGACACGACGGAGGCGGAGGCGACGAAGCTGTTCGTGAACACCTATCTTGCCCTGCGTGTGTCCTATTTCAATGAGCTGGACACCTATGCGGAGGTCAAGCGGCTGAGCACCGCGCCGATCATCAGAGGCGTGTGTCTGGACCCGCGCGTGGGCGACTATTACAACAACCCGTCCTTTGGCTACGGCGGCTACTGCCTGCCGAAGGACACGAAGCAGCTGCTGGCGAACTATCAGGACGTGCCGGAGAACCTGATTGAGGCGATTGTGCAGTCCAACCGCACGCGCAAGGACTTCATTGCCGACCGCGTCCTTGAGCTTGCCGGGACCTATGGGAACAGCGAGGCGTACTCCGCCACAAAGGAGCGGCGGCAGCGCGAGACGGTCGTGGGCGTGTACCGCCTGACGATGAAGGCGAACTCCGACAACTTCCGCCAGTCCTCCATTCAGGGCGTGATGAAGCGCATCAAGGCGAAGGGGGCGACCGTCGTCATCTACGAGCCGACGCTGGCGGACGGCAGCACCTTCTTCGGCTCCGTCGTGGTCAACAACCTGAAGAAGTTCAAGAGGATGTGCGGCTGCATCATCGCCAACCGCTACGACAGCGCGCTGGACGACGTGAAGGACAAGGTCTACACCCGAGACCTGTTTCGAAGAGATTAATCACAAATTGATACAATAAAAGGAGAAAAACAGATGAAAATTACCGTTGCGGGCGTGGGATACGTGGGGCTGAGCCTTGCCGTCCTGCTTGCCCAGAAGCATGAGGTCACGGCAATCACCACCACGGACGCGAAGGCGGAGAAGCTCAACCGCTTCATCAGCCCCATTCAGGACGACGAGATTGAGCGCTTTTTCCGGGAGGCGCGGGAGGGCAGCAGAACGCTGCATCTGCACACCACCACGGACAAGGCGGCGGCCTACGCCTCTGCGGAGCTCGTCATCATCGCCACGCCGACCAACTATGACGACGTGAACCACTTCTTTGACACCTCGGCGGTGGAGGACGCAATCGAGTGGACGCTGAAGACCAACCCGAACGTGCTCATGGTCATCAAGTCCACCATCCCGGTCGGATATACCGAGTCCGTGCGGAAGAAATACGGCGTGAAGAACATCATCTTCAGCCCGGAGTTCCTGCGCGAGTCCAAGGCGCTGTATGACAATCTGCACCCCAGCCGCATCGTCGTCGGCTGCGACGACGCGCAGAAGGAGCAGGGGCAGATGTTTGCGGACCTGCTGCTCGAGGGCGCGAGAGCGGAGGAGCAGCGGGCCGGACAGCAGGCGCAGAGCATCCCGGTCCTGCTCACGCACCTGACCGAGGCGGAGGCGATTAAGCTCTTTGCCAACACCTATCTCGCCGTCCGCGTCAGCTATTTCAACGAGCTGGACACCTACGCGCAGACCAAGGGGCTGGACACGCAGATGATTATCGACGGCGTGTGCCTGGACCCGCGCATCGGCGGTCACTACAACAACCCCTCCTTTGGCTACGGCGGCTACTGCCTGCCGAAGGACACCAAGCAGCTGCTGGCGAACTACAGGGACGTGCCGCAGTCCATGATTGAGGCGGTGGTCAAGAGCAACTCCGTGCGCAAGGACTTCATCGCGGACCAGATTATTGCGAGAAATCCGAAGACGGTGGGCGTGTACCGCCTGACCATGAAGTCCAACTCCGACAACTTCCGCGCCTCCGCAATCCAGGGCGTGATGAAGCGCATCAAGGCAAAGGGCATCCCCATCATCATCTATGAGCCCACGCTGGAGGACGGCAGCGAGTTCTTCCGCAGCAAAGTGGTCAACGACCTGGCGCAGTTCAAAGCGCAGAGCGACGTCATTCTGGCAAACCGCTTTGACGCGGATACGCTGGGCGACGTGGAGAGCAAGGTCTATACCCGCGACCTGTTCCGCAGGGACTGATGAGGAGGATGGACAGGCATGCGCTGTGAACAGGTATTTCGCGAAACCTATCAGAAGGAGCCGGTGGGCGTGGCATTCTGCCCCTACCGCATCTCCCCGCTGGGGGCGCACATCGACCACCAGTTCGGAAAAATCAACGGGCTTGCACTGGACAGGGGCATCCACATCGCCTATGCGCCGAAGCACAACGGCGTGGTGGAGCTCAAGAGCCTGAACTTCCCGAAGCGCGCGCAGTTCTTTGTCAACGGTGTTCCGGCGCAGAAGGAGGGCGACTGGGCAGACCACCTGCGCGGCGCGACGATGATG
>JAILRK010000167.1 GCA_024698225.1 Oscillospiraceae bacterium
GGTCTCATTGATGCGCAGGTCAACCGTATGATTGCTGCGGTCAAGATTCTGCTGGGCCTCGCGGGTCTGGTTCCCGTCCAGATTCAGTTCGTCTTTTTCGGTCACGATGGACTTCCACGCAATGAACCGCCGGACCTCTGCCCGAAGGGATTCGCGGTTGTCGCGGTCCGGCGCAACAAAAGCCAGCATATTCCTGAACACACGGGGCGAGGTCCCCCGGTTGTTCAGGATGTCCTCTACCGCCAGAATCGCCCGGGACCGCTCCTCCTTACGGTTGTACGTATCTGCGGAGCGGAGCAGGACAAGCCGCACGGCCTGGTCATCCGGCACATCCAACGAAGATGCGGGACAGGCGTGTACGCCCGCGAAGGGGTTCTCCTTGCGCAGTTTCTTGACACGCGCCTCAATTTCAAGCTCAACGTCGGCATCACTGACCTGGGAGGCGCGGTCCTCCGCGGTTTTCCGCAGCGTGGGACGGGTATCATACCAGAAGCGGTCGCCGTTGGGACTGCTGTATAAATAGGAGAGGGACCCGTGCAGGGTGTTCCGGGCGTCATTGAAATCAGAGATGTTCTCGCCCGGCTGTACCACGCCGAGGCGGATGCGGGACGCCTCCAGCCCGCGAACGGACTGGTCGCGCGTTGTCGGAGCACTGCCAAGCATAATGGTGCGCGCCACGCGCCGTGCGGCAACGATGCGGCTGTAGCGCGGATTGGATTTGTCTTTCTGATAGGGAATGGAGTCTTTGCCGTCCACCTCGCGGTCGATGATGCTGTTCCAGGTGTCGGGCAGGTGGCGGACCAGCTCATCACGGACATTGGGCATATCCAGCGGCAGTGAACCGGGCATAATCATGGCGCTGGCGTCATTTGCCATCCAGAGCTCGTGAATCACCGCTGCCATCAGGCGCAGGACGCCGCGGGTACGCTGGAACCGCTCCAACGTAGCCCAGTCCTCGTACAACCGGTCAAAAACCTCCGGGTGGATGGGATAACAGGCGAGCAGCCTGTCTCGATAGGTGACTTCCTTGGACTCCATGGGGAAGTCTGCGGCATTTTCCTGATACATATGGCTAAACGCGTTGCAGACCAGCTCCTTTGCCTGGACATCCTTGCAATCCAGAAACAGACGACGCCGGACAACCTCAAAGCCCTCGTTGGCAGCCACGGGTTTCCAGATGGATTCCATGCGGCCAAAGGTGTGCTCAATGGTTTCCAAAACCGTTTTACCGGCTTCGCCGCCGATTTCGATGTCGGACTCAGGAATGGACGCGACCACGATGCTGTTTTCGCTGGCGCGGGCAGCTTCCGTAATCTCCTGAATGAAGGTGATGAAGTTGTCATAGGAGCCGGCGGGCAGACCGTCAACGCCGTAGAGCTTCTTGGCGTAGGCAACCAGCTCATCCATCAGAATCAGGCACGGCCCGCAGGCATTCAACAGATTTTTCAGGTTTTCGGAGCCGGGAGAGACGCCCTTGCGGTCTGCGTCACGCACAAACTCATAGAGGTCCGGCTTCCCGGCAGAGGTAACCAGCTGATAAGCCATCTCGCCCCAAATGGTGCTGACGGTATATCCGGGAAGATTCGCCGGCTTTTTCTTCTTTGACGGGTCAAGTGACGTACCCACAAGCACAGCAACGTTGGCCTTGGGAAAGGAATCGAGTCCGGCGCGGTCGAGCACGGTTTTCAGATTCGGCGCACGCTCAATTGTGATGCCGCCTCTGACAATGTGGTAGAGCGCAAGCTCCGTGTGCGTCTTGCCGCCGCCGAACGCGGTCTTCAACTGAATCACAGGCTCCCCACCTTTGCCGGTAATGCGCTTCAGCGATTCCGCAAGAAGTCCTGTCATGCCCTCCGTCACAAACGTGCGGGCAAAGAACTCGACAGGGTCCCGGTATTCATAGGCACCTTCTCCGCGGGAGACCTGCGCCAGGTCCGCGGCAAACTCAGCCGCGCGATAACGGCCCTCCGCCACGTCGGGATGCGGCTGCATCACCATTCTCCAACTGGGGAGATTCTGTCCAACGGCGCTGTGCAAAACACCGTCGCTGGTTTTGGCAAGCCTGGATTGAGCCGGTGCAGACACCGGGGACACCGAGGCAGACCCTTCTGCAGCGCCATAGCGCAGTTGCCGATAGAGCGCCCGTATCTGTTCCGTTCCCTCCGCATCGTCAAAGCCCCCGCTGAGAAGGGCCATGGTGTCAAGCGCGCGCTCGGCATAGCGGGCCTCAAAGTCCTGCTGTCCAATGTGGGAGGCGTCGTTGCGGACGCCCATCAGTTCCTTTGACCATGTCCGATAGTCAATGGACAGCTTCAAACGGAACACGTTGTTCCACTGCCGGTCAAGCAGACGAAGACAGTTTGCAATGTCCAGAGAATCAATCAGTTCGTTGTATGTGCCGCCTTCCGGCAGGTCGCGGAGCTGGTCGCTGAGGGAAGCGCGAACCTCCTTCCACCAATCCCCGTGATAAACACGGTTCATCTCTCTGCCGATGTATCCTGCCATGATTGGATGAAGGATACGGAATCCTTTTTGAACAAGCTCATAGTTTTCCTGCATGGTTCAATCCTCCCCAGTGCCATTTTGACTGTTTTCTTCTGTGCTGACACGCATCAGGTATTCCTCGGTTTCCTGCAGGATGATGTGCAGAGCATCCTGTGCCGTCATTTTGGAGCCGTCGGCGTTGAGAACCCCCTGATACGAAGAAAAGATACGCAATCCACACCCCATGGCGACGATGCCGCTGTCAGCAGGCGCCACGCAGCGGAGCATTTGTTTGAGTTGACTCGGAAACTCCCGTTTGAGTGATGAAACAAGTCCTCTTCTGGTGGTCCCGGAGCGTTTCTCCAGACCTTTACGGCATACAATCAGAACCCTTGTGGAGACCTCGCTCCCCATTGTCCTCTTGTCCCGGAGCGGCAGGGTATTCATGATGGAAAAGCCGGCAGACAGGAGCCCGCTTATGAGGCAGGTCCAGGCAGATGCTGCGCCGTCCCGCGGAAGCGCGTCATCTCTGCGGTATTCTGCAATCACAAGCGCAGGATAGTCCGGCGTCGCGCAGTCGTAGAGCTTTTTACAGACGGTGTACAAATCCTGCCTGTAGTGGGCCTGACGCGTCCCGGGGTCATCCCCATAGTGTGCGGAGGAGGGGGAAAGCTCCTCTTTCGGAATCACGGTTTGATTGAAAAGGTCAGGGAAAATGTGCTGAAGGCTTCTTCGCAACCAAATATAGAAAAAGTCGGAAAGCGGCGCAAGTCCGATTTCTTTTACCGTTGGAAACTCCGTGCATACCAGCACATCCTTCGGAAACTCCGCTGTGATTGCGTTTCCATAGACAACGCGGCTTCCGGCACCACAGGGGAGCTTGGCGATGGTCTGCACGGTTTTTTTCAAAAGGCGCACAAATCCACCACTGATATCTGTGAGCGGGTTTCCCTCACCAAAGCTGAACTGCATGGGAATGGTTTGCATCCGAAATGTGCTTCTGGGCGCACAGCCTCGGTTGTCCCAGGAACAGGTGAACGCATTGTGCTCCGCCAGCATATCCACCAAAAGCGCCAGGTAAACGCTGATTGCCTCTCCATAGGCCAGAGCGCCGGTTCCGCCCTTGCCGAGTGTTCCGCCGGTCGGAGACATTCCCGCGGCAAACGCATCGGAGGCAACCTTGTCCTGCACGTCTCTCAGCAAATCACTGAAGGTGAGCAGCATTGTCATCTGCCGCGGCGTAAAAAGGTCGGCATACTCCGTGTATCCAAAGCTCGGCGGGCGGAAGCAGTGAGCATTCTCCGGAATCGCGCCCGGTGGGACGGCATCCGGCGCCGGAACCTCTGCGGCGCGGAAATCCTCTTCATTCGGTGGATAAAACCGCTTTTCTCCATCCGCATCCGTCATGACAGCCATCAGATGGTTCCCAATCTGATGCTGCATGCCCATGCGTTTGACATACGCGTCACTGGTGATTTCGCCGCAGGAGAGACAGCGAAAGCGCATACCCTTGTTTCCGAACTTGTTGCTGCTCTTATCCCCGGGACAAGGGCCCTGATGCAGGGTGAAGGTCAACTTGCCGTCCTGAATTTTTGGCTCGACCCAGGCGGCGCGACCGACTTTGCTGCTGATTTCATAGGAGTTGGCCAGCGGGACGTCGCAGCCGCAGGCGGGATTCGGGCACTTCACAGTCCTTGTCCACAGCCATGCCTGTACGTCCTGCCCATCGTGCTGCGGATAGAGAGACGTCAGCCGCTCCTTTGCCTTCCGAAGCATCCACTCCCCATAATACGCAACGTCACTGGCAAGACCCTCCGCGCCGACAGTGGGCGCAGCATTGGTCAGCGGCGCGTGGACAGGGCCCGCCCCGGCGAACTGCATCGGTATCTCCGTGGCGGCCTTGTTCAGCATGACCGCAACCGGGTTCAGGTCACCGGAGATGGATTTGAGCCCCAGCCGCTGTGCGGCAAGCGGTATGCCGCCGAATCCGGCAAAGGGGTCGAAGACGGTCACGCTCCGGTCCGGCAGGTCCGCCCGAAGCCGCTCTTGTACGGAATTCTCGCTTGAAGGGTCGTCGTCCAGTATGGCGGCCTTCAGGATTTCCGCGGTGGAGGAGATTGGCGTTCGTCCCCACCAGGTGTGCATATTGGCGGGATGACCGCCGAGACCGGCCCAATCTCCAACATCAGCCGACTGAATCGCCCTCAGGGGGAGCGTGGTTTCGATTAACTTTCCCATCTGAACTTACTCACCTCGCATCGCGATTCAGGGCGGACTTAGCAAGTATCTCGGTGAAAACA
>JAILRK010000206.1 GCA_024698225.1 Oscillospiraceae bacterium
AGGAGGCCATCAACGTTGCAAAGCGCCTGTGCGCGCAGGACAAGGTCTGCGCCATCATCGGGCCCAATGCCTCGGGCCAGTGCATTGCCATTCAGTCCGTTCTCGACCAGTACAAGGTCTCCGACATGTCCACGGTTGCGACCAACGAGAAGGTCACCGTGCAGGACGGCGTGCTGAAGGAATACAACTTCCGCATCTGCTTCCTCGACCCGCAGCAGGGCAAGATTGCCGGTACCTTCGTGTATGACAACCTCGGCTTCGACAAGGCTGCGATTCTCTACGACGTCAACGACGACTATGCGCTCGGTCTGAAGGACAACTTCATCAAGGTCTTTGAAGGTAAGGGCGGCACCATCGTCGCGCAGGAGGGCTACACCGCCGGCGACACCGACTTCACCGCGCAGTTGACCAAGATTAAGGAGGCAAATCCTCAGATTATCTTCACCCCGATTTTCTATCAGGACTTCATCATGATGCACAAGCAGGCGCGCACGCTCGGCATTGACCTGCCGATGCTCGGCGGCGACGGCTGTGCCTCCGAGGTGCTCTTTGACGCGGCGGACGCCGTGGACGGCTCCTACGTCATCAACCACGTCTCCCTCGTTGACCCCGCGGGCGACGCGTTCCGTGCCCAGTATGCCGAGAAGTACAACGGCGCAAAGATGGAGCTCAACGGCTACATGGCGCACGACGCCTTCCTCCTCTGGTGCGCCGCCGTTGAGAAGGCGGGCTCCGACGACCCGCAGGCCATCGCCGACGCCTACTCCCAGGTCGAGGTTGAGGGCATGGCAGGCAAGATTAAAATCTCTGCCGAGGACCACAACCCCGTCGGCAAGAGCGGTTGCGTGGAGCGCATTGACGGCAAGAACAAGACCTACATCTTCGAAACCTACATCGCCGCCGACTGATTGCATGACCCTTTCGACGCTCGGGCGCTCCGCAAGGAGCGCCCGAAGTCCAAACCCCGGAAAGGAGGCTGCCAATGAATTTACAGTATTTCCTCCAGCAACTGGTCAACGGCATTTGTCTCGGCGGTATGTACGCACTGATGTCAGTGGGCTACTCGCTGGTATACAGCATCATGAACTTTTCCAACTTCGCCCACGGCGGCGTCATCATGGTAGGCGCTTATGTGGGCTATTTTGCGCTGACGGCGTTGCACGTCCCGTTTTTGCCCGCGTTTCTGCTCTGCGGTCTGGGCAGCGGTCTGCTTGCCATTCTCATCGAGCGGCTGGTTTACTCGCCGCTGCGAAAGCGCCATGCACCGTCGCTCTACTTCATCATCTCCGCGATGGGCGCGTCGATTTTCCTTGAAAACTTCGTGATTGCCACAATCGACGGCACGCCCCGAAACTATCCCACGCTCTTTGCCAACAGCATCAGCCTCGGCGGGCTGTCGCTGGGCGTGGACAGCGTGCTGATGATTATTGTCTCTGCAATTTCGCTGCTGGTGCTGATGTTCATCATCCAGAAGACGAAAATCGGACTCGCCATCCGCGCCTGCTCCTACAACGAAAAGGCGGGCACACTGATGGGCATCAACAGCAGCCTCGTGATTTTCGTCGTGTTCCTGATGGGCGGCATTCTGGCAGGCTTCGCCGGGATGCTCTACGGCATGCGCTTCATCGTCAAGCCCACCATCGGTCAGGTGACAAACAAGTCCTTCGTCGCGGCGGTGTTCGGCGGCCTCGGCAGTCTGCCGGGCGCAATTGTCGGCTCGCTGCTGCTGGGTGTGATGGAGATTTTCGTCGCGTCCTTCAACTCCAACCTGCGCGACCTGTTTGTGTACGCTCTTCTGATTCTCGTCCTGGTCATCAAGCCGTCCGGTCTGATGGGCAAGGTCGTGGAAGACAAGGCGTAAGGAGGGGGAGAGAGATATGTTTAGCTGGTATTACATCGAAGGTATCCTCATCCAATCCTGCTACACCCTGCTGATTGTGCTCGGTCTTTCCATTCTGACGGGCTATACGGGGATGTTCTCGTTCGGGCACGCGGGTTTTGTGTGCATCGGCGCGTACGTTTCGGTCATCTGCACGATGTCCTTCGGGCTGCCCTACGTGTGCTCGCTGCTCATCGCAGGGCTGGTGTCCATGCTGCTCGGCGCCGCGCTGGGCAAAATCACGCTCAACCTCAAGGGTGACTATTTCTGCATCGCCACACTCGGCGTGGGCGAGGCAATTCGCCTGATTTTCAACAACCTGCAGTTGTCCTGGACCGTGCGCGGAAAAACCTTCCTGCTCGACGGCGCAAAGGGCATTGCAAGCATTCCTCTGTACACAACATTTCGCAAATCGCTGGTCATCGTTGTCATCTTTCTCACCGCCACGGCGCTGCTGATGAACTCCAAGCACGGGCGCAACATGCTCGCCGTGCGTGAGGATGAGCTGGCCGCGCAGATGAGCGGCATCAACACCTTCCGCTCCAAGATGCTCGCCATGTGCATGTCCGCGCTCTACGCCGGCATCGCCGGCGGCATGCTGGCGCATTACTTCGGCTATCTGCAGCCGAAGATGTTCCTGATGACCAAGTCCACCGAGTACACGATTATGGTCATCTTCGGCGGCATGGGCTCCATCACCGGCTCCGTGCTCGGCACGGTGCTGCTTTGCGCGCTGCCTGAGCTGCTGCGCGCGGTGGGCGACTGGCGTCTGGTGTTCTACGGGCTGGCGGTCATCGTCATCATGATTGTCCGTCCGAAGGGCCTGATGGGCGGCAAGGAGCTTCCGGTCGGCAAGCTGTTCCGGGCGCTTGGCAGACTTCTGAGCGGAAAAAAGAACGGCTCGCCGCCGGACGGCGGAGCGGCCCCGGGAGAGGAGGCGCAGGCATGAAGGACATTGTCTTTTCCCACTGGGACCCCAACGTCGTGCTGGAGCTCTGGCACGTGACCAAGCGCTTCGGCGGTCTGACTGCCGTCGGGGACGTATCCTTCCAAATCAAAAAAGGCGAAATCTACGCGCTCATCGGACCGAACGGCGCCGGAAAGACGACCATCTTCAACCTGATTACCGGCGTCTACTCGCTCACGGAGGGCCGCATCATCTTCAACGGCAGAGTCATCGGTCAGGGCGACGACATCATCAAGGATGACGTGCGCGAGACGGAGGTCAAGCCCTTCCAGAAAAAGCCCTACGAGATTATGTCTCTCGGCATGGCGCGCACCTTCCAGAACATCCGTCTGTTCAAAAGCGAGACGGTCTACAACAACGTGCTGACCGCCTGTCACGCGAATGCGGACTACAACATCTTTCAGTCCCTTTGGCGCTTCAAGGCGCCCCGGTGGATGAACAAGTACTACCGCCAGGAGAAGGCGCTGCGGGAGAAGACGGAGGAGCTGCTCAAAATCATGGGCATCTGGCAGTACAAAGACATGGTTGCCGTCAACCTGCCCTACGGACAGCAGCGCAAGCTGGAGATTGCGCGCGCTCTGGCAACCGACCCGAAGCTGCTGCTGCTCGACGAGCCCGCCGCCGGCATGAACCCCGAGGAGACGTTGGCGCTGATGGAGCTGATACGCGAAATCCGCGACCGCTTTGACCTCTCGGTCCTGATTATCGAGCACCACATGGACCTCGTGATGAACGTGTCCGACCGCGTGTTCGTGCTGAACTTCGGCAAACCGCTTGCCGAGGGCACGCCCGCGGAGATTCAGCACAATCCCGAGGTCATCGAGGCCTACCTCGGAAAGGAGGAAGACAACGATGTCAATGCTTGAGATTCGTGACCTGAACGTCTATTACGGCGGCATCCATGCGCTCAAGGGCATCTCCCTCGACGTGGAGGAGGGGCAGATTGTCTCAATGATTGGCTCCAACGGCGCGGGCAAATCCTCAATGATGAACGCCATCTCCGGCATCGTGAAGTACCAGTCCGGCGACATCCTCTACCGCGGCGAAAAGCTGCCCACCATGGCAAACAAAATCGTCAAGCAGGGCATCTGCCAGGTGCCGGAGGGCCGGTTGATTTTCGCCAACCTGACCACCTACGAAAACCTGTATCTGGGCGCGTATCTGCGCAAGGACAAGGACGGCATCGAGCGCGACCTCAAGCGCGTATACGAGATTTTCCCCCGTCTGGAGGAGCGCAAGCACCAGATTGCCGGTACGCTCTCCGGCGGCGAACAGCAAATGCTCGCCATGGGCCGCGGCATCATGTCCGCGCCGGACCTCATCATGCTCGACGAGCCCTCGCTCGGTCTTGCGCCGCTGCTGGTCAACACGATTTTCGAGACCATCCTCGAGATTAAGGCCATGGGCAAGACCATTCTGCTGGTGGAGCAGAACGCGCTCAAGGCGCTGTCCGTGGCGGACAACGCCTACGTGCTCGAGCAGGGGCGCATCACGAAGAGCGGTCCGGGCAGGGACCTTCTGAAGGACCCGAAGATTGCGGAGGCCTACCTCGGGAAAGCGGCGCACTGACGCCGCGAAGCGAACCACAGAAGCAATCAGGATGACACATGAGAGAAGGAGGGGTTTCCCATGGCTGTCAATCTGATGGGGCGCAGCGTTCCGACGCGCAAGGACTTCACCCCGGATGAAATCCGGTACATGGTTTTTCGACGGCATCGAGTACCGCGGCTATGACCAGGCCGTCGTCGAGGGGCTTGTGGCAAACGCCGGCGTGCCCGTGTTGCTCGACGAGGCGGAAAACCGCATGCACACCATCAAGGCGGTCATGGTCGCCACCATCGGCAACCTTTGATTCACGCACTATTCTTGCTCACGCTCCGTCCGCCGGTCTTTGACGACACGCGCCGGCGGATGGGGCAGCGTCTATTAAAGAGGTGTTTACTATGTCCAAAAGAATCGTCATCGCACTCGGCGGAAACGCCCTCGGCAAGAACCTGCAGGAGCAGATGGACGCCGTCAACGTCACGGCAAAGGCCATTGCGGACCTCGTTGAGGCGGGGTATGAGGTGGTCATCGCCCACGGAAACGGTCCGCAGGTCGGCATGATTCAAAACGCCTTCGCGGCATACCGCCGCGAGGACGAGACGCGCGACGTGATGCCGCTGTCCATGTGCGTCGCCATGTCGCAGGGCTATATCGGCTACGACCTCCAGAACCTCATCGGCGAGGAGCTGGACCGGCGCGGCACGGGGCTGCACATCGCCACCGTGCTCACCCAGGTCGCCGTCGACCCGAACGACCCCGCCTTCCGGCACCCCACCAAGCCCATCGGCGCGTTTATGACCGAGGCGGAGGCAAAGAAGCTTGCCGCCGAGAAGGGCATCACCGTGGCGGAGGATGCGGGGCGCGGCTGGCGGCAGGTCGTGGCAAGCCCGAAGCCGACGGAGATCATCGAAATCCACACGGTCCGGGCGCTGCTGAACGAGCGGCACGCGGTCATTGCCGCGGGCGGCGGCGGCATCCCCGTCATCTGGGAGGACAAGTACCATCTGCAGGGCGTGCCCGCCGTCATCGACAAGGACTTTGCCTCGGAGTGCCTTGCCGAGCAGCTGGACGCCGACATGCTCATCATTCTGACCGCGGTGGAGAAGGTCGCAATCAACTTCGGCAAGCCCGACCAGAAAGGGCTGGACACGCTCACGCCCGCGCAGGCGCGGCAGTACATTGCCGAGGGCCAGTTTGCCCCCGGCTCGATGCTGCCGAAGGTCGAGGCGGCGGTCAAGTTCGCCGAGTCCAAGAGCGGGCGCACCGCGCTCATCACGCTGTTGGAAAAGGCGAAGGAGGGCATAGAGGGAAAAACCGGCACGCGCGTACAGCAGTGATGCCAATGCGGAATACGGACCCTGTATCGAAGGATACGGGGTCTTCTGCACGTCAAAGGAGATGCCATGGAGAAACGGATTCTTGAGATTCTGAGCGCGCTCGTTTCAATGAAAAGCCTGACCTGTTCGGAGCGCGAACGCGAACCGGCACAGTGGTTTGTCGATTTTTTCAGGTCCATGCCCTATTTTCAGCGGCACCCGGAGCTGACGGGAGCCTATGCCATCCCCGGCGACCCGTACGGGCGCAGCGTGCCCTATGCGCTGCTGCGCGGCAGCGGCGCCGACACGGTGGTGCTCAGCGGGCACTTCGACGTCGTGTCCTCCGAGGAGTACGGCACGGCGGAGGACTGCGCCTATGCGCCGCTCAGCGCGGCGCTCGAGCGCCTGCTCCGTGATTTTCCGCTCGACGCGCTGCAGCGCCGCGACCTTGCCTCCGGCGAATGGCTGTGGGGACGCGGCGTGGCGGACATGAAGGGCGGACTGAGCGTGCATGCGGCGCTTTTTGAGGCGTACGCAGCGCAGGCGGCAGCGGGCACGCTGAAGGGCTGCCTGCTCTTTGTGCCCGTGCCGGATGAGGAGTCCTACTCCGCCGGCATGCGCGCCGCGGCGGAGGTCTTCCGCCGTCTGCAGCATCGCTACGGCCTCAATTACAGGCTGCTCATCGACCCCGAGCCGACGCGGCTGGTGGACGACGCGCAGGTGGTTTCCCTCGGCTCGGTGGGCAAGCTCATGCCTGCCATCCTCGTGCAGACGAAAAAGGCACATGCCGGGCGCTGCTTTGAGGGGTTCTCGGCGCTCAGCGTGCTCACGGACATCTACCAGCGCACGAACGGCGCGCTGGCGTTTTCCGACGTCCACGGGGACGAGGCCACGGTGCCGCCGACCTGGGCCTGCCTGCGCGACCGCAAGCAGGGCTACGACGTGTCCATTCCGCACCGCGCCGCCGGGTATTTCACGGTGCTCAGCTTCTCCTCCACGCCGGAGGACGTTGAACGCAGGCTCATGCGCATCTGCACGGAGGCGTTTACCGCGCAGGTCGAGCGCCTGGACAGAACGTACCAGCAGTTCAAAACCATGAACCGCTCGGAGCGGCAGGAGCACCTGCACTATGAGCCCTGCGTCATGAGCGTCCGCGCGCTGTGCGGGCAGCTGCGCGAACGGGACGGCGCACGCTTCACGCGCTTCTACGCGGATTTGTATGAGCGCACCGCCGAAAGGGTCCGCCGCGGGGAGCAGAGCTATCCGGATGCAACCGTAGACATGATGGAGGCGCTGCTCAACTACTCCGACATCCGGTACCCAATGACGCTCATCGGCTTTGCCCCGCCGTACTATCCGAGCGTGCACTCCGACCACGTGCCCGGCAAGGAGGGCACCGGCTCAAAGGCGCTGCGCTTTCTCAGCGCGCTGTCCGCGCGCGCATACGGCAGACCGCTCGTGTCCGAACACTTTTTCATGGGCATTTCGGACCTGAGCTACAGCGCCGTCACCGCGCCGTTCGACTATGCCGGGTTGTCGGAAAACATGCCGCTCTGGGGCGAGGCCTATCACATCGACTTTGACGCCATGGAGCAAATCGCCATTCCGAGCATCATCTACGGACCCATCGGCAGGGACTACCACACCTATGCCGAGCGCGTCAACAAGCACAGCTTGCTCCACGTGCTGCCGGAGACCACAAAGGCGCTGATTGATTTTCTTTGGACGGAATAACGAACCTGTCAAGCCCGGCGTGCACAGCACGCGCCTTTCCTATGAAATCACTTAATTGGAAAACTGCTTCAGAATCCCCCGCCGGTGCATGCGCACGGGCAGGGGATTCCCGTTTTTGCGCCGGCTTCCGGCCGGGGCTTTCATCTGCGTGCAGCAGGACTTGTCAATGGAAAAAACATCTAAAAAGGAAAGAAGACGGCTGAAAACGCTTGTGCCAACGGATGAATTTTTCGAAAGGCGGATTTGAACATTGACTTTATTATATTGCTGCGCTATCGTATTAGCATGCTAAAGTATCGGTGGCAGTGCGCCCGCACGGGCGCTGCACCGGTGCAGGATTGGGAGGAAAGAGACCAATGACGCTGGACGACTTTGTGCTGGACGACTCCGAAAAGATTATTCTGGCGCTGCGCGCACTCTACCAGCACAGCGGTTATACGCGGTTCCACATGGAAAAATTCGAGAAATACGACCTGTATGCGCAGAACAAGGACTTTCTGGTCTCAGGCCGCATCATCACCTTTACGAATACGGACGGCAAGCTGATGGCGCTCAAACCGGACGTGACGCTTTCCGTCATCAAATACCTGCGCGACGAGCCCGACACGCTGAAAAAGCTCTGCTACAACGAAAACGTCTACCGCGTTTCCAAGGGCAGCGGCTCGTTCCGCGAGATTATGCAGGTGGGTCTGGAGTGCATCGGGCGCGTGGACAGAGACTGCATCGGCGAGGTGCTGCTGCTGGCGGCAAAGAGTCTGGAGCTGGTCGCCGCGTCCTACGTGCTGGAGATATCGCATCTGGACATTCTGATGCGCCTTCTTGACGATGCGCTGGGCGACACGAAGCAGCGCGCCGCCGCGCTCAAATGCATTGCCGAGAAGAACAGCGCAGGCGTCGCCGCGCTGTGCCGCGAGGTCCATGCGCCCGAAGAGGCGACGGAGGCGCTGCTCGCATTGATGAAGCTCTACGGCCCTGCCGCGCAGGTGATGCCGGCGCTGCGCGCGCTGTGCGAGCCGAAGGGCCTCGGCAAGGAGCTGGACGACCTGGACGCCGCACTCGCCGCCCTCAGCGACGGCGGCTTTGCCGGGCGCGTGACGCTGGACTTCTCCGCCGTGAGCAACATGAACTATTACAACGGCATTCTGTTCGCCGGCTTCGTGGAGGGGCTGCCGGACAGCGTGCTCAGCGGCGGACAGTACGACAGACTGATGCAGAAGATGGGCAGAACCTCCAAGGCCATCGGCTTTGCCGTGTATCTGGACCGTCTGGAGCGCATCGGCGACACAACGAACGGTGGGGTGGTGTTTCAACATGCTTAATATTGCACTGCCCAAGGGGCGTTTGGGAGAGCAGGTCTACGACGCGTTTGAGCGCGCAGGCTTCCCCTGTCCCTCCATCCGTGAGGACAGCCGCAGGCTGATTTTCACCAATCCCGAGGCGGACGTCAGCTATTTCTGGGTCAAGCCCTCGGACGTTGCCATCTATGTGGAGCGCGGCGCGGCGGACGTCGGCGTGGTGGGGAAGGACATCCTGCTGGAGCTGGAGCCGGAGGTCTACGAGCTGCTGGACCTCAACGTGGGCAAGTGCCGCATGGCGGTTGCCGCCCTGAAGGGCTGGCAGGACAACACGCAGTACACCCTGCGCGTGGCGACGAAATTCCGGCGCATCGCCAAGCAGTATTACCATTCCATCGGGCGCAACATCGACATCATCCACCTCAACGGCTCCATCGAGCTTGCACCGATTCTCGGGCTATCCGACGTCATCGTGGACATCGTGGAGACGGGGACGACGCTGCGGGAGAACAACCTTGAGGTGGTTGAGACCATCGTGCCCATCAGCGCACGGCTGATTGCCAACCGTGCCAACTTCAAATTCAAGACAGAGCCCATCGAGCGCCTCGTGCGGGAGCTGTCCAAGGGAACGGAGCAAACGCTATGATTCAACTCATGAGATACGGTGAGACGCCGAACAGCGAGCTGTTCCGGCGCGGCGGTGCGGCGGCGGAGGTCGGCGCGGCGGTTGCGGCAATCATCGAGAACGTGCGCGCCAACGGCGACCGCGCGCTGCTGGACTACGCCGCGCGCTTCGACCATGCGCAGCTCACGACGCTGGAGGTCAGCGCGGCGGAGCTGGACGAGGCAATCCGGGCAATAGAGCCGGACTTCCTGCGCGTACTGGAGCGCGCGGCGGAGAACATCCGCGCCTTCCACGAGCAGCAGAAGCGCAGCGGCTTCGTGCTCGACGGCGCGGACGGCACGGTGGTGGGGCAGCGCGTGCTGCCCATTGAGCGCGTCGGGCTGTGCGTGCCGGGCGGGGAGACGCCGCTTGCCTCCACCGTGCTGATGGACGCCATCCCTGCCAAGCTCGCGGGCGTGCCGGAGCTGGTGCTCGTGACGCCCGCCAAGCCGGACGGGAGCATCGACGCCGCCATTCTTGCGGCGGCGCGCGTTGCGGGCGTGGACCGCGTGTTCAAGCTCGGCGGCGCGCAGGCCGTCGCGGCGCTCGCCTACGGCACGGAGAGCGTGCCCAAGGTGGACAAGATTGTCGGTCCCGGCGGCGCATACGTCGCGGAGGCAAAGCGGCAGGTCTTCGGCACCGTCGCCATCGACCTGATTGCCGGTCCGAGCGAGGTGCTCATCGTCGCCGACGGCAAGAGCGACGCCCGCCACGTCGCGGCGGACATGCTGGCACAGGCGGAGCACGACGTGCTGGCGGCTGCGGTGCTGGTGACGGACTCTCAGGCGCTTGCCGAGGCGGTGCGCGACGAGCTGGAGCGTCAGCTGCCGCTGCTGGCACGCGAGGAGATTGCCCGCCGCTCCATCGAGGACAACGGGAAAATCATCGTCGCGGACGACCTGTTTGCCGCCATCGACGTCGCCAACGAGATTGCGCCGGAGCATCTGGAACTCTGCGTGGACGAGCCCTTTGCCTGGCTGGGGCGCGTGAAGCACGCGGGCAGCGTCTTTCTCGGGCGGAGCTGCCCCGAGGCGCTGGGCGATTACATGGCAGGTCCCAACCACACGCTGCCCACGATGGGCGCGGCGCGGTTTTCCAGCCCGCTCGGCGTGGACGACTTCGTGAAAAAGACCCAGTTCATCTACTACACACGCGACGCTCTGCGCTCTCTTGCGTGGGACATTGACGCCTTCGCCCGCAAGGAGGGGCTGACCGCCCACGCGCGCAGCGCGACGATTCGATTTGAGGAGGAAGAGGCATGAGCCGTTTTTTCAGTGAGAAGTACAGCAGCCTGACGCCCTATACCCCGGGCGAGCAGCCGCAGGACATGAAGTATGTCAAGCTCAACACCAACGAGTCGCCGTTCCCCACCTCGCAGAAGGCGGTGGACGCGGCGGCGGAGGCGGCGAAGCGCCTCCAGCTCTACTCCGACCCCGAGGCGCGCGCGCTGACGGCGAAGTTCTGCGAGGTGTTCGGCTTTGAACGCGACGAGGTGATTTTCACCAACGGCTCCGACGAGGTGCTCAACTTCGCCTTCATGGCGTTTTGCGACGAGACGCACGGCGCGGTGTTCCCGAACATCTCCTACGGCTTCTATCCCGTGTTCGCGGAGCTCAACCGCGTACCCTACACCGAGCTGCCGCTGCGCCACGACTTCACCATCGACGTGGACGCCTACTGCGGCGTCGGCAAGACGATTTTCATTGCCAACCCCAACGCGCCGACGGGCATCGCGCTCAAGCGCGCCGAGATTGAGAAAATCCTGCGCAGCAACCCGAACAACGTGGTCGTCATCGACGAGGCGTACGTGGACTTCGGCGCGGAGAGCTGCCTGCCGCTCGTGCGGACGTACGACAATCTGCTCGTCGCGCAGACCTTCTCCAAGTCCCGCTCCATGGCGGGCGCGCGCCTCGGCTTCGGCGTGGGCAACCCCGCGCTCATCCGCGACCTGAACACCATCAAGTACTCCACCAACCCCTACAACGTCAACGCCATGACCATGGCGGCGGGCATCGGCGTGCTGAGCGACGAGGCGTACACGCAGCGCAACTGCCAGGCGATTCAGGAAAACCGCGCCTTCACCGTGGACGCCCTGCGCTCGATGGGCTTCGCGGTCACGGACTCGGTGGCAAACTTCATCTTCATCCGTCACATCATGGTGGACGGCGAGACCATCTATCGCAAGCTCAAGGAGCGCGGCGTGCTGGTGCGGCACTTCACCAAGCCCGCCATCTGCGACTATAACCGCGTGACCATCGGCACGCGCGAGCAGATGCAGATTCTGCTCGACACACTCAGGGACATTCTGAAGGAGGGCGTATGAGACGGGCAGAGCTGAGCAGAACCACGGCGGAGACGGACATCCGCCTGACACTGGACCTTGACGGAAGCGGGAAGAGCACGGTGGACTCCGGCTGCGGCTTTCTGGACCACATGCTCACGCTTTTTGCGCGCCACGGGCGCTTTGACCTGACGCTCAGCTGCAAGGGCGACACGCAGGTGGACTACCACCACACCACCGAGGACATCGGCATCGTGCTGGGACAGGCGTTCGCGCAGGCGCTGGGCGACAAGCGCGGCATCCGCCGCTACGGCAGCATGCTGCTGCCGATGGACGAGGCGCTGATTCTCTGCGCGCTGGACCTCTCCGGGCGCGCGTACCTCGGCTATGCGCTGGACGTCCCGACGCAGAAGGTCGGGGACTTCGACACGGAGCTTGCCAAGGAGTTCTTCTGGGGCTTCGTGCGCACGTCGGCGTGCACGCTGCACCTGCGCCAGTTGGCGGGGGAGAACTCCCACCACATCATTGAGGGCGCGTTCAAGGCCTTCGGGCGCGCGCTGCAGGCGGCGGTCTCCATTGACGAGACGCACAGGGACGAAATTCCATCGACAAAGGGGATGCTGTGATGGTTGCTGTCATTGACTACGGCGTCGGGAACCTGTTCTCGCTGCAAAGCTCGTTTGCCGCCATCGGGCAGGAGGCAACGGTCACCGCCGACCCGGCGGTCATCCGCGCGGCGGACAAGCTGCTGCTGCCCGGCGTGGGCGCGTTCCGCGACGCGGCGGAAAAGCTGCGCGCCAGCGGCATGGATGCCGTCGTGCTCGAGGAGGTCCGGCGCGGCAAGCCGCTGCTGGGCATCTGCCTCGGCATGCAGCTTCTTTTTGAGAAGAGCTATGAGTATGGCGAATACGACGGACTCGGGCTGCTGCGCGGCGCGGTGCGCCCCATCGCCGACGTGATTCCGCCCGATTACAAGATTCCGCACATCGGCTGGAACGCGCTGAAGCTGTGCAAGCCCTGCGCGCTCTTCGGGCGCATTCAGGACGGAGACTGCGTGTACTTCGTCCACTCCTACTACGCCGCAGACTGCGCGGACGCGCTTGCGGCAACCACCGAATACGGCGCGGAGCTGACCGCCGCCGTGGCGAAGAACAACGTCTACGGCTGCCAGTTCCACCCCGAAAAAAGCGGCGGCGTGGGTCTCAATATCCTGCGCGCCTTCTGTGAGGATGTGTGAGCATGCATATTTTTCCGGCAATCGACCTCTATGAGGGAAAGGCAGTGCGCCTCTATCAGGGCGACTACCGCCAGATGACCGTCTACAGCGAGCACCCGCCCGAGCTGGCGGAGGCCTTCGTCCGCGCGGGCGCGGCGCATATCCATATCGTCGACTTGGAGGGCGCGCGCAGCGGCGAAACGCCGAACTTCGACACCGTGCGCGCCATCAAGGACAGCAGCGGCGCCTTCTGCGAAATCGGCGGCGGCGTGCGCTCGATGGAGGTGGTGGACCGCTACCTCGGCGCGGGGCTGGACCGCGTCATCCTCGGCACGGCGGCGCTGACCGACGAGGCGTTTCTGCGCGCCGCGGTGGAGAAGTACGGCGCGAAAATCGCCGTCGGCGTGGACATCCGGGACGGCTTCGTCGCCATCCGCGGCTGGACAGAGCGCTCCGGCGTGGACGCGTTTGACTTCTGCGAAAAGCTGCAATCGCTCGGCGTGGGCACGCTCATCTGCACCGACATCTCGCGTGACGGCGCAATGCGCGGCACAAACCGTCAGTTATATCAGGACTTGTCAAGGAAATTCACCTTACAGATTGTCGCCTCCGGCGGCGTCAGCACACTGGACGACGTGCGCGCGCTCTCCGCGCTGGAGCTGTACGGCGCAATCATCGGAAAGGCGTATTACACCGGCGCAATCGACCTGAAGGAAGCAATTGAGGTGGCACGATGATTACAAAACGCATCATCCCCTGTCTGGACGTAAAAAACGGCAGGGTGGTCAAAGGGGTCAACTTCAAGGGGCTCAACGACGTGGCGTCCCCGGTGGAGCTGGCGGAATACTACAGCGCCAACGGCGCGGACGAGCTGGTGTTCTATGACATCACCGCCTCCGCCGAGGGGCGCGCGCTGTTCACCGACATCCTGCGCGAGACGGCGCGGCGCGTCTTCATCCCGCTGACCGTCGGCGGCGGCATCAACACCGTGGACGACTTTGACCGCGTGCTCAAGTGCGGCGCGGACAAGGTCAGCGTCAACTCCGGCGCAATCCGCAACCCGGCGCTCATCGGCGAGGCGGCGAAGCGCTACGGCGACCAGTGCGTCGTGCTGTCGGCAGACGTCAAGCGCGTGGACGGCACGTTCCGCGTGTTCGCCAAGGGTGGGCGCGAGAACACGGGCATGGAGGCAATCGGCTGGATTCGGCGCTGCGTAGCCGAGGGCGCGGGCGAGGTCGTGCTCAACTCCATCGACACCGACGGCGTCAAGCGCGGCTTTGACCTTGAGATGCTGCGCGCCGTGTGCGACGCGGTCAGCGTCCCGGTCATCGCCTCCGGCGGCGCGGGCTGCATTGAGGACTTCATAACGCTCTTTGAAACGCTGCCCAAGGTGGACGCCGGGCTTGCCGCGTCGATTTTCCACTTCGGCGAGGTCAGCATCTGTGATTTGAAGAAGCGAATGGCGGAACGCGGGATACCGACAAGGCTGTAAAGGAGAATAACATGATAGATATTTCCGAGCTGAAATTTGATGCGCGCGGGCTGATTCCCGCCGTGGTTGTGGACGCCGTGACCAAGCGCGTGCTGACGCTGGCGTATATGAACGAGGAGAGTCTGCGCATCTCCATGGAAAAGCAGCTCACCTGCTTCTGGAGCCGCTCCCGCCAGGAGCTGTGGCTCAAGGGCGAGACGAGCGGCAACTATCAGCACATCGTCTCCATCACCGCGGACTGTGACCGCGACGCGCTGGTGGTCATGGTGGAGCCGGACGGACCCGCCTGCCACCTTGGTACGGAGAGCTGCTTTGAATACCCGCTCTTCCAAAGCGACGAGCGCGAGGAGTTCTCGCTGCGCGGGCTGTATCAACTGCTGCTCACGCGCAAGGAGGAGCTGCCCGAGGGCTCCTACACGACCTATCTCTTTGAAAAGGGTCTGGACAAGATTCTCAAGAAGGTGGGGGAGGAGTGCACCGAGGTCATCATCGCCGGCAAGGCGCAGGACAAGCGCGAGACCGTCTATGAGATTGCGGACCTCGCCTATCACGTCCTGGTGCTGATGGCGCAGGCGGGCATCACGCCGGAGGACGTCCACCGCGAGCTCGCCTCCCGCCACGTGATTGACCACAAGGTGAAGCAGGAGAAGATGGTATGAGCCCGCGCTTTGACCTGCACACGCACACCACCTACTGCGACGGGAAGAACACGCCGGAGGAGATGGTGCGCGCGGCGCTCGCGCAGGGGCTGAGCTGCATCGGCTTCACCGGCCACGGCTACGCACCCTACGACCTCGACTGCTGCATGACGCGCGAGGGCGCGGCGGCGTACCGTGCCGAGCTTGCCGCGCTGCGCGAACGCTATGCCGGGCGCATCCGCATCCTCTGCGGCGTGGAGCAGGACTACTGGTCGGACGAGGACACCTCGGTCTATGACTACGTCATCGGCTCGGTGCACTACGTCCGCCACGGCGAGGCGCTGCTCTGCGTGGACAACACGCCCGAGATTGCGAACGACGCCGTGACCCAGTATTACGGCGGGGACTGGTACGCCTTTGCCGAGGCGTATTTTAAGACGGTTGCGGACGTGGTGGACAGGACGCACTGCCAAATCATCGGGCACTTTGACCTGGTGTCCAAGTTCAACGAGAAGAAGCACTTCTTCGACGAGCGGCACCCCCGCTACGTCGCGGCATGGCAGGCGGCGGCGGACCGGCTGCTGCGCACCGGCGTTCCCTTTGAAATCAACACCGGCGGCATCTCCCGCGGCTGGCGCACGACGGCGTATCCCACCGCCGAGATGATTGACTATCTCCGCGCAAGGGGAGCGCGGCTGCTGCTCTCAAGCGACAGCCACAGCGACAAAACACTCTGCTTCGGCTTTGCGGCGTATGAGCACCTGGGCGACTGCCTGATAACGCGCTGTGAGGACGTTTTCTGAGGCAACCGTCAAAGGCGATGGCGTTTCTTGAATCAACGCGGGGACGGCATGGCGCCCTGCAGTTCAAAACCACTTTTGCGATATGGCAAAAGTGGTTTTTTATTCATCGTATCCGCCGTTTCGTCAAAACGCTCAAACATCGTTTGAAATAAAATGAAAGTACGGCAAGTCTGACAAATCCGCGGCGCAAGGCGCATTTTGGATTGACAAAAACGGAATAAATAATCATACTATACTGGATAGTAACTCAATTTTTGTTGGGCAGCACCGTGCGGACACGGCGCTGTCACAGGGAGACACATGATGGAAAAAGCGTATCTGGTGCTCGGCAACGGGCGCATTTTTGAAGGGCAGCGCATCGGCGCGGCGGGCGACGGCGTCGGCGAGCTGGTGTTCACCACCGGGACGGTGGGCTATCTGGAGACCCTGACCGACCCGTCCTACGCGGGGCAGATTGTCCTGCAGACCTTTCCGCAGATCGGGAATTACGGCGTGATTCCCGCGGACTTTGAGGGCAGGTGTGCCGCGCGCGGCTACGTCGTGCGCGAGCTGTGCGACACGCCGTCGA
Source organism: Oscillospiraceae bacterium (assembly GCA_024698225.1). GTDB lineage: Bacteria > Bacillota > Clostridia > Oscillospirales > Oscillospiraceae > Hominicoprocola. The sequence continues at coordinate 16,399 of JAILRK010000206.1, forward strand.
ACTTCCGCTCGGAATACGCGCTGGACCTCTTTTTGAAGCAGCAGGGCGTCCCCGGCATCTGCGGCGTGGACACGCGGGAGCTGACGCGCATTCTGCGCGAGGAGGGCGTGATGAACGCCCTCATCTGCGACGCCGTGCCCGAGGACCGCTCCGTGCTCTCCGGCAGCACCGTCACCGGTGCGGTGGCGTCGGTCTCGGTAAAGGAGACGAGCGTCCACCCCCCGCAGGGCGAGGCGAAGTACGCCGTGACGCTCATCGACTACGGTGCGAAGGGCAACATCATCCGCTGCCTGCAAAAGCGCGGCTGCACCGTGACCGTCGTGCCGCACGACACGGCGGCGGAGGACATTCTTGCCGCGCAGCCCGACGGCGTGATGCTCTCCAACGGTCCCGGCGACCCCGCCGAGAACGTCTTTGAGATTGCGCAGATTGCCAAGCTCGTGGGCAAGGTGCCGCTGTTCGGCATCTGCCTGGGGCACCAGCTCACCGCGCTGGCGTTGGGCGGGCAGACCGTGAAGCTCAAGTACGGGCACCGCGGCGCAAACCAGCCGGTGCGCGAGGTCGGCGGCACGCGCACCTACATCACCACGCAGAACCACGGCTACGCCGTGCTGAGCGAGAGCCTTGCCGGCGTCGGCAGCGAGCTGTACGTCAACGCCAACGACGGCAGCTGCGAGGGCATGGCGTATCCCGGGCTGCGCTGCTTTACCGTGCAGTTCCACCCCGAGGCCTGCGCGGGACCGCAGGACATGGACTTTTTGTTTGACCGCTTCGTTGCGATGATGGGAGGTGCGCACAATGCCTAAGGACACGTCAATCCGCAAGGTTCTGGTCATCGGCTCCGGCCCCATCGTCATCGGGCAGGCGGCGGAGTTCGACTACGCGGGCGCGCAGGCCTGCCGCGTGCTCAAGGAGGAGGGCGTCAACGTCGTGCTGGTCAACTCCAACCCAGCGACCATCATGACGGACCGGCACCTCGCCGACGAAATCTATCTGGAGGCGCTCGACGCCGAGACCGTTGCGCGCATCATTGAGAAGGAGCGCCCTGACGCGCTTCTGGCAGGTCTCGGCGGGCAGACGGGGCTGACGCTTGCCATGCAGCTCAGCCGCAGCGGCGTGCTGGAACGTTACGGCGTGCGTCTGCTCGGCAGCGGCATGGACGCCATCAACCGCGCCGAGGACCGCGAGCTCTTCCGCAACACGATGCGCGAAATCGGCCAGCCCTGCGTGCCCTCCGAGATTGCGGAGGACGTGGACACGGCGCTTGCGGCGGCGGAGCACATCGGCTATCCCGTCATCGTGCGCCCCGCGTTCACGCTCGGCGGCTCCGGCGGCGGCATCGCCGCGGACGCGGACGAGCTGCGGCTCATCGCCCGCGCGGGGCTGGACGCCTCGCCCATCACGCAGATTCTGGTGGAGAAGAGCATCGCGGGCTGGAAGGAAATTGAGTTCGAGACCATGCGCGACAGCGCGGGCAACGCGATTACCGTCTGCTCGATGGAGAACGTGGACCCCGTCGGCGTGCACACGGGCGACTCCATCGTGGTCGCCCCGGCGCTGACGCTCTCAAACAAGGAATACCAGATGCTCCGCTCCGCCGCGCTGGACATGGTCAGCGCAATCGGCATTGAGGGCGGCTGCAACTGCCAGTTTGCCCTCGACCCGAACAGCTTTGACTACGCGGTCATCGAGGTCAATCCGCGCGTGTCCCGCTCGTCCGCGCTGGCGAGCAAGGCGACGGGCTATCCCATCGCCAAGATCACCACGAAAATCGCGCTGGGCTACACGCTCGACGAGATTACGAACGACATCACGGGCAAGACCTGCGCCTGCTTCGAGCCCGCCGTGGACTACGTGGTCGTCAAGTTCCCCAAGTGGCCGTTTGACAAGTTCGCGGGCTCGTCGCGCATGCTCGGCACGCAGATGAAGGCGACCGGCGAGGTCATGTCCATCGGGCAGAGCTTCGAGGAGGCGCTGATGAAGGCAGTGCGCGGCGCGGAAATCGGGCTGGACACGCTCAACGCCCCGCCGCTGTCCGACGCAGGCGTGCGCGAGCGCCTGCGCGAGCAGAACGACCGCCGCATCTTCACGGTCTATGAGGCGCTGAAGGCGGGCGTCACGCCGGATGAGATTTTCGAGCTGACGAAGATTGACCGGCTGTTCCTGTTCAAGCTGCAAAAGCTCGCGGCGCTGGAGGCGCGCCTTGCGCACGAAGCGCTGACGGACGCGCTCTACCGCGAGGCGAAGCGCCGCGGCTTCACCGACGCCGCCATCCGCCGCATCAGCGGCGCGCAGGCGCTGCCGCCCTTCCGCTACAGCTATAAGATGGTCGACACCTGCGCCGCGGAGTTCGCGGCGGAGACCCCGTATTTCTACTCCTGCTGCGACGAGGCCTGCGACGCGCGGCGCTTTGCCCGCAGCGGCAAGCCCGTGGTCATGGTGCTCGGCTCCGGACCCATCCGCATCGGGCAGGGCATCGAGTTCGACTACAGCAGCGTGCACTGCGTCTGGACGCTGCGCGAGCTGGGCTATGACGTCGTCATCGTCAACAACAACCCCGAGACCGTCTCCACCGACTACGACACCGCCGACCGCCTCTACTTCGAGCCGCTGACGCCCGAGGACGTGATGGGCATCATCGCCGTTGAGCAGCCGATTGGCGTGGTGGTCGCTTTCGGCGGGCAGACCGCCATCAAGCTCACGCAGTTCCTCTCCGAGCAGGGCGTGCCCATTCTCGGCACCTCGGCGGAGAGCATTGACACCGCGGAGGACCGCGCGCGCTTCGACGCGCTGCTTGAGCGCTTCGGCATCTCCCGCCCGAAGGGCATGGGCGTCAACACGCTCGACGGCGCGGTGGAGGCGGCGGAGACGCTGGGCTATCCCGTGCTCCTGCGCCCGAGCTACGTCATCGGCGGACAGAACATGACCATCTCCCGCACGCGGGAGCAGACGGTCGCCTACATGGAAAAGATTCTTGCCGGCGGCATCGACAACCCGGTGCTCGTGGACAAGTACATGCCCGGCGTGGAACTGGAGGTGGACGTCATCTCCGACGGGACGGACGTGCTGATTCCCGGCATCATGGAGCACATCGAGCGCGCGGGCGTGCACAGCGGCGACTCGATTGCCGTCTATCCGCCCTACAACCTCAACGACAAGTACCTGCGCAAGGTCTGCGACTGCTCGGAGCAGCTGGCGCTGGCGCTGGGCACGAAGGGTCTTGTCAACATCCAGTACCTCATCTATGACGGGGAGCTGTACGTCATCGAGGTCAACCCCCGCGCCTCGCGCACGGTGCCCTACATCAGCAAGGTGACCGGCGTGCCGATGGTGGACCTCGCCTCGAAGGTCATGCTCGGCGCGCCGCTGGCGGAGCTGGGCTACGGCACGGGGCTGTACCGCACGCCGCCGTACTGCGCGGTCAAGGTGCCGGTGTTCAGCTTTGAGAAGCTCGCGGACGCGAACTCGCTGCTCGGGCCCGAGATGAAGTCCACCGGCGAGGTGCTCGGCCTCGGCAAGACCGTGGCGGAGGCGCTGTTCAAGGGTCTGACGGCGGCGGGCTTCCGCGTGCCCTCCCCGCACGAGCAGAAGGCGACGGGCGTGCTGCTGAGCGTGGAGGAGAACGACTATCAGGAGATACTGCTGCTCGCCAAGCGCTTTTACGACATGGGTCTGGCGCTCTACGCCACCGGCGGCACGGCGGCTGCCATCCGCAGCCTCGGCCTGACGGTCTACGCCGTGAAGAACCCGCGCGAGAGCGACGAGATTCTGCGCCTGATGGACAGCGGGGAAGTCAGCTACGTCATCTACACCGGCGCCATCAAGGACGCGACCGTGGGCGACTACACGGCGCTGCACCGCCGCGCGATGCGCCGCGGCATCCCGTGCCTGACCTCGCTGGACACGGCGAACGCGCTGGCGGACAGCATGGAGAGCCGCTTCACGCGCCGCAACGTCGAGCTCATCGACATCAACCACATGCGCCCCTGGCGGCAGCGCGTGCGCTTCGCCAAAATGCACACCTGCGGCAACGACTACATCTTCATCGAGAACTTCGACGGCAGCATGACCTGCCCGGAGTCCCTCTGCGTGGACCTGTGCGACGCGCACACGGGCATCGGCGGCAACGGCGTCGTGCTGATGGAGCGCTCCGACTGCGCGGACGTGAAAATGCGTTCCTTCAACCGCGACGGCAATGAGAGCCGCATTGCGGGCAACAACATCCGCTGTGTAGCAAAATACCTTTACGACAAGGGCTACGTCCGTTCTGAGACCATGACCGTTGAGACGGCGGACGGCGTGCACCGCCTGCATCTCTACCTGCGCGACGGCAAGGTCAACTCCGTCGCCGTGGACATGGGCAGCGCCACCGTGGGCGAGACCGCGGCGGACGGCAGCGTGCGCGTCACGCTTGGCGGCACGCACCGCGTCGTGTTCTGCGACGCCATCGACAGCCTGGACCTGCACAGATACGAGGGGGAGTGCGACACCGCCTTCGTCCGCGTCATCGACGCGACGACCCTGCGCCTGCGCAGCTGGGAGCGCGGCAGCGGCGAGACCTTGGCCTACGGCGCGGGCACCTGCGCCGCGGCAGCGGCGGCAGCGGCAAAGGGGCTTTGCCCCCTCGGGCGCGACATCACCGTGAAGGTCCCCGGCGGCGACGTGAGCGTGAACGTGACGGAGCAGCGCGTGCTCCTCACCGGCGGCGCCGTGCTGACCTACGAGGGCGCGTTCGAATTCTGACAGCATTTCACAAACGGGGCAGGCGGGAGCGCCTGTCCCGTTTTTCTTGCCGCGCGGCAAGATTTCTCGTTCCCTGCGCATTGACGCGCAACCGCGGAGATGATAAAATATGAGTTCTGAATTACGATACACAATTCGATTGTGGGCGAGGGCATGACAATGAGCAAAAAGGCAACCCGAGAATTGCAGGAGGCGCTTGCTGCGGCGCTGTGTGCGCGCGGTCTGGCAAAGGGGAAGCGCGAGGCGGTGGAGCGGCTGCGCGCGGCGGCGCTGGCGGAGCCGCTGTATGAGGAGCTTGCGCAGCACAGGCGGCTGCGCTGCGCGCGCGTGGCGGAGCTGTGCGCGCCGCTGCTGGGGGAGGCGCCCCAGCGCGGCTGGTGCGCGTTCTGCTATGACTTCATCCGCGCGCGCATGTACCCGCAGGGGCGCTTCGCGCCCGACGCGATGGGCTATGAGCGCGGCGCGCTGACCTTCCTGACCATCCTGCAGACGCTGCTGGAGCGGGAGCGCCGCAGCCTGCCCTTCGACCCGATGTGCGACTATGCCTTTCTGCCGCCCGAGGAGTACGAGGGCTGCGACCACGCGGAGGAGTACCGCCGCTTTCTCGCCGCCTGGCACGACGAGTTCCTCTATGAGCTGATGCGCCTTGGCGACGAGGTCACGCCCTACCGCACGCTCAGCCACATCGCGGGCGTGCACTTCATCGCGCTGACCGTGGCGCGCGGCATCCGCGAGGCGGGGGAGGAGATTGACCTTGCGCTGGTCTCCGCCGCCGCCGCCGCGCACGACATCGGGAAATACGGCTGCCGCCCCGGCGAGGCGGTGCCCTGGCTGCACTACTACTACACGGGCTACTGGCTGGAAAAGCGCGGCATGTATGCCATCAGCCACATTGCCTCCAACCACTCGACCTGGGACCTGGAGCTGGACGCGCTGAGCGTCGAGTCCCTGTGCCTCATATACGCGGACGTGCGCTGCAAGCAGCGCCGCGACGCCGCGGGCAACGAGATTACGGAGATTTTCACGCTGGCGGACGCCTTCGGCGTGATTCTGCACAAGTTAGAGAATGTGGACGCCGCCAAGCACCGGCGCTATGAGCTGGTCTACAGCCGCCTGCAGGATTTCGAGCGCTATCTCCGCTCCCTCGGCGCGGACATCGCGCTCACGGGCGCGCCGCGCAGCGTTGCGCCGGGAAAGGACCCCGCACTGATGAGCGCGGAGGAGGCGGTGGAGCGGCTGATGATGCTCTCCATGGAGCACCACCTGCGGCTGATGAACCAGCTCTCCAGCGAGCGGCGCTTCGGCAACATCATCGAGGCGGCGCGCGCCAGCCGCGACTGGAAGCAGCTGCGCGTCTACCTCAACATCTTCGAGGCGTACTGCACCTACCTCTCCGC
>JAILRK010000215.1 GCA_024698225.1 Oscillospiraceae bacterium
ACAGCCGCTGTTTTTCTCTGCGGTATTGGTTCGGCAGCATGCCGACAATCTCCGCAAAGCGGTCCGAAAAGTAGCTGGCGGAGCAGAACTGCAACTGCTCGGCAATCGTGCTCACGGGCAAATCCGTGGTGGTGAGCAGGCGTTTGGCTTTTTCGATGCGCGCGTAGCGGATGTAACTGGAAATGCTGCTGCCGGTCTCCTCCTTGAATTTGTGGGACAGATAGTACTCCGTATAGCCCACCCGCCCGGCAAGCCGCCGGATGGTCAGCTTTTCCGTCAGATGCAGCTCAATATCGTCGATGCAGCTCTGGATCTGCTTGGAGTACGCCGGATTCATGCGCAGCCGGTGGACGCGCGCAATGAAGTCCTCATACATGGCGTGGTTGACGGCGCGGGCGTCGGTGACGTTGCCGCACTGAATCAGGCTTTGCAGATAGTAGTCCCCCACGGTGTAGGCCACGTCCGGCGACAGACCGCCCTCGATGGCCGCGCGCGTACACAGCGTCGTGAAAACGACGGCGGAGAGAATTGCCTGCTGCAGGGGGTTCCCGGTCGAGATGCGCGCGCCGTTGGAGATGCTGTGGGCCCTCTCCAGCGCGTCGCCGCAGTCAGGGTCTCCATAGCGCACGTGGTCCAGAAGCCGCTGTTCGGCCCGATAGGTCAGAAAGCGGTCCGTGGTGTTCTGCCCGCGCGCGTCCTTCCCGCCGGGAGCCTGCGGCTCCTCACTGCGCTGAAAGGCAAGGTCACTGCGCTGCAGCGTTTCGCCGGTGACGCAGTGGTGCAGCATCAGCGCATACTGGAAAAAGAGCGCGGATGGCACGATGGGGAGACCGCGCATCAGCTCGGCCAAATCCGAGCGCCAGCCCATGTCCAGATGATACACGCTGGCCGCGTCCCGGATGGCCTCCATCGAGAGATTCACGCTGACCACCGGGCCGATGACGTAATACCGCAGGAACGACCCCTCCTCCTCGTGGAAGATCCCCTGCACGGCGCACCACATCAGCCCCAGATGACTGCTGAGAATCAGCGGGTCGGACGCGTGCGCAAAGTGCGTTTTCATGTAGTCCAGGCAGCCCGATTTCGCAAGCATCGTGCCATACACCAGCTTCTCGGCATTGGTCCGGATGACGTGCAGGTCCTCGCTGTACTCCCAGACGGGAATCTGCGTGCCGCAGCGGAGCAGGTGCTCCAGCAGGTCCACGCGCTGCTGCACCGCGGCGTAGGTCAGAGCCGTTTGTGCCTCGTTCATCGCATTCCCTCCCTGCGCCCGGCGCGGCGCTGTCTTCTCACGGGTATGATATCATAAATTACGGATAAACACAATAAATTCGTTTTCATTCGTCAGATGAGCGAATTCATGACTCTGATAACGAATTTGTTGCTTTTCATTTTCTGCCCATTCTTTTATTGTAGGGTCAGGCCGCACACGAAAATGGCTGAAAACCGACAAAGAAAGGGGATTCCTATGAACGAAACCACTACGCAGTATCGGCGTGTGCATCCGGTACTTCTTGCCCTCGCCGCAGCGTCCAGCTGCGTCAACACCCTGTTTGTCATCCTCATGACCTTTGCAAGCTACATTGCCACCGGCGTCTACGGCGCGACCGCCGTGCTGGCCGGCACGATTCTGACCGGCAGCCGGATGTTCGACGCCGTCACCGACCCGCTCATCGGTCTGCTGACGGACCGCATTTCCACCCGCTTCGGGCGCTGCCGCCCGCTGGCCGTCGTAGGCTACGTCGTCACGGCGCTCGCGGTGCTTGCCATGTTCGTCATCTGCCCGGGCAAGGGGAAGATTGGCGTGTTCGTGCTGCTGTATCTGCTTTACATCGTCGGGTACACGCTTTTCAGCGTGGGCAACAACATGATTGGCCCCATCATCACCAACGACCCGAAGCAGCGCCCCATTTTCGGTCGCTGGCTGAGCGTGTACGTGACCATCCTGTCCACCATGTTCAGCGTCGTTCTGTCCAAGACGCTCATGCCCAAGCACGGCTATCAGCTCGGCCTGCCGCTGTTCAAGGACCTTGCCTGGATTGTGGTCATTGCCGGCGCGGTCCTTCTGGCCATCAGCATCGTGGCGGTCAGCGTTGCCAAAGCGGACCGTCCCGAGAACTACGTTAACGTGAAGACCGAAAAGGTCGGCTTCCGGGACATGGTCAATCTGCTGTCCAAAAACCGCCCCATGCAGATGTACACCATTGCCGCCGCCTCGGACAAGCTGGCGCTGCAGACCGCCAGCCAGTCCTCCATCACGGTCATGGTGTTCGGCATCGTCATCGGCAACTACTCCTTCAACGGTGAAATCAGCATCTATAACATGTTCGTCACGCTGATTATGCTGTTCGTCGCCGCCAAGCTCGCCGGAGACCGCGGGATGAAGCGGGCCATCATCTTCTGGACAAGGCTTGCCATCGTCGGCTACGCGGTCATGTTCTTCTTCATGCTGCTGACCGACACGCTCTCGATTACGACGGTCGGCTATCTGCGCACCGCCTTCATCGTCCTCTTCTGCGCCATGAACGCGCTGCGTATGGCGACCACCTGCGTCACCGACCCGCTGCGCTACGACGTCATCGACTATGAGTTCACCCGCACCGGCGCGTACATGCCCGCCGTCGTCAACACGGTGTATGCCTTCATCGACAAGCTGATTTCCTCGCTTGCGACCACAATCGTCGCCGTTGCCGTTTCCACCATCGGCTACGTGAACGCCATGCCGCAGGCAACCGACCCCTACTCCCAGCCCGTCTTCTTCGTCGCCATGTTCCTGTGGCTGGGTATGCCGGTGCTGGGCTACGTCTGCACGCTGATTGCCATGCGCTTCTACACCCTCGACAAGGAGACCATGGCAGAGGTGCAGAAGACCTGCGCACAGATGCGCGCCGCAAAATCCGACTCCTGATACTGCTTTCAAAGCAAACAGATTGATTTGAAACCGCGGCTGATGGACGCCGCAGAACAAAACCAACGGCTGTGACCCCGGCGCACAAGCGCCGCCGGTTCACAGCCGTTGGTTGTTTTGCTGTTTCAATTCAATCGTTTTGATTTGAACTCAGTGTGTCAATGGGGACGGTTCTTCTTGACAAACGCCGAGCCACTTGCCTCCCCCTTTGGGGGAGGTGGCACGCGCGCAGCGCGTGACGGAGAGGGTCCGCCGCGGTATGGGGCTGAGCGGCAGCCCTCTCAGGCGCTGCGCGCCAGCTCCCCCGGAGGGGGAGCCAAGAAGGAGCGGC
>JAILRK010000104.1 GCA_024698225.1 Oscillospiraceae bacterium
AAGCGTGGTTTTGCCCATGCCGTTGTCGCCGATGAGGGCGATGCGCTCCCCGCCCGTGACGCTGAGGTTCACGTCCCGAAAGAGCGTCCGCTCGCCGTAGGCTTTTTCAACGCCCTTGAGCTCAAGCACCTCGTCGCCAAGGAACGCACGGCTGACGAACTGCGCCGTCAGGTTTTTCTCGCGGGTGGGCCTGTCCGTCGTGCGCATGCGTTCGATGCGCTTTTCAATGGAGAACGCCCGCTTGTGCAGCAGCTCCGTGTTGTGCTCATGCATGCGCTGCGCCGTCTCGCTGAGGCGCTCAATCTCCGCCTGCTCCTTCTCATAGCGGCGCAGGCGCTCCAGATAGCGCCGCTCCTTCTCCACGGCATAGAAGCTGTAGTTTCCGGCGTAGAACTCCGCCTTGCCGTCCAGCACCTCGATACAGCGGTTCACGGTGCGGTCCAGGAAGTAGCGGTCATGGGAGATGGCCAGCACCGTGCCGTTGAAGCGCGCGAGGTAGTCCTCCAGCCATTCGGTGGCATGGAGGTCGAGGTGGTTGGTCGGCTCGTCCAGCAGGAGGATGTCCGTATCCTCCAGAATGAGCCGCCCGAGGTTCACGCGGGTCTTCTCCCCGCCGGAGAGCGTGTCGAACAGGCGCGCTCGCATGTCCGCGTCCAGCGACAGTCCGTTTGCCACCTTATTGACGGCGGTCTCCGTGTCATAGCCGCCCATGCCCTCAAAGTGCGCGCTGAGCTCGCCGTAGCGGTGCAGCGTCTCCGCGGTTTCATCGCCCGCCTCCATTTGCGCGGACAGCGCCGCCATCTCCTCCGCCATGGCGCGCACGCGGGCAAAGGCGCTTTGCAGCACGTCCTCCACCGTGTACTGCGGCGGATAGACGGGAATCTGGGAAATCAACCCCACGCGGCGGTTCGGCGCAAAGACCACGTCGCCCTCGTCGGCGCGCAGCTCACCGGTGAGGATGCGGAACAGCGTGGTCTTGCCCGCGCCGTTTTTGCCCAGCAGCCCCACGCGCTCGCCGCGCTCAATCTGAAAGCTCAGCTTGTCCAGTATGTTTTTTTCGAGGTCGAAGGACTTGACCAGTCCCGAAACGCTCAAATCTATCATAAGAGAATAGTCCTTACTCTGTCGTTTCGTCAAAAGCCGCAAATTGCTTCTTCAGCGCCGCGGCGATGGCTTCGAAATGCATGGAGTGCGACGCCTTGACCAGCATCGCCGTGCCCGGCGTGAACGCCGCGCAGGCGGCGCCGAGCGCCTCCTCCGTCGTGGCGTACCAGTCGCCGCCGCACGCTTCGGCAAGGTCCTTCGCCCTCGTGCCGACGGCAATGACCTGCGCAATGCCCAGCGCATCGGCAAGCGCGCCCATCTCGCGGTGCGCCTGCTCGCTCAGCGCGCCGAGCTCCGCCATGTCGCCCAGCACGGCGACGGTCCTGCCCGCGCTCGCGCCCAGCACCTCCAGCGCCGCGCGCATGGACTGGGGACCGGCGTTGTAGCAGTCGTCCAGAAGCCGCCTGCCCTCCGCCAGAGGCACCACGCGCATCCGCGCGCCGGAGGGCTCGTAGGCGGCGACGCCGCGGACAATCTCGTCCACGCGCAGTCCCAGCGTCTCGCCCACGGCGACCGCCGTGGCGGCGGGATAAATCATGTGCGCGCCCGGCGCGGGAATCTGCAGCTCATAGCGCGCCCGCGCGCTTGTGACGGTGCAGGACAGGCCGTTGATGCCATGGTCCACCACGTCGCTGACGCGGAAGTCGCACGCTGCCGCCCTGCCCACGCGCAGGATGCGCTGCGGCAGGACGACCTTGTTCAGCCAGGGGTCGTCCCCGTTCAGAACGGCGACGCCGTCGGCGGCAAGGTTTTCAAAAATCTCGCATTTGGCGCGGAAGATGCCCTCGCGCGAGCCAAGATGCTCAATGTGCATATCGCCGATGTTCGTAATGACCGCAACGTCGGGCTTCACCATCTCGCCGAGATAGCGGATTTGCCCCGCGCCGTCCATGCCGGTCTCAATGACCGCTGCCTCATGGCTCGCGTCCAGGCGCAGCAGCGTCATCGGCGTGCCGATTTCGTTGTTGTAATTCCCCTCGGTCCAAAGCGTGCGGAAACGCCCGGAGAGCACGGAGGCAATCATCTCCTTGGTGGTCGTCTTGCCAACGCTGCCCGTCACCTGCACGACGGGCAGAGAAAAGAGCCCGCGATACCACGCCGCCAGCGCCTTATACGCCAGCAGCGTGTCCGGCACGGCAATGTAAAACCGGTCCCCGGCAAAGCGCTCCGGCACGCGTGCGCAGAGGCAGCCCAGCGCCCCGTCCGCGAGCGCCTTGTCAATGAAGCGGTGGCCGTCAAAGGTTTCGCCCACGATGGGGATGAACAGCGCGCCCGCCGTGACGGTGCGGCTGTCCGTGCTGACCGAGGTGACGGCGGTCTCCGCCGCGCCTGCGAGCAGCGTGCCGCCCACGGCGGCGGCAATCTCCCCGGCGGTCATCTGTCTCATTCCTGCGCCCTCGCTTTCAGGGATTCCTCCACGATGCGTTCGCACAGCTCCTCATAGCTCATGCCCATCGCCGCCGCCTCCTGCGGCACGAGGCTGGTGGGCGTCATGCCGGGCAGGGTGTTGATTTCCAGGAAGAACGGCGTGCCGTCCGGCGTGACGATGAAGTCGGCGCGGGCATAGACCGAAAGCCCGAGCGTGTGGAACACGGTCTCCGTCGCCATGCGGAGCTCCTTCTCCCATTCGGCGGGAATCGGCGCGGGCGTGATTTCCTCCGCCGCCCCCGCCTGATATTTGTTGGAGTAGTCATAGAACCCGGTCTTCGGGATAATCTCGATGGAGGGCATCGCGTGCCCGGCGAGGATGCCGACCTGAATCTCGCGGCCATGGACGTACTGCTCAAGCACGACGCGGCTGCCGTAGGCAAGGCATTCGCGCAGCGCGTCGCGCAGGGCCGCCCTGTCGTGCGCAATGGACACGCCGATGGACGAGCCGCTGGCGATGGGCTTGACCACGCAGGGCAGAATCGTCTGCCCGGCCAGGGCGTCAATCTCGTCCTCGGTATAGCTGACGACGCGCCAGCGCGGGGTGATGACCTTGTCGGCAACCAGCCGCTTGGTCAGGTCCTTGTCCATGGCGATGGCGCTGCCGAGGTAGCCGCTGCCCGTGTAGGGAATTCCCAGCAGGTCAAACGCCGCCTGCACACGTCCGTCCTCACCGTCCGCGCCGTGGAGCGCGAGAAAAACCACGTCCGCCCTGCGGCAGACCTCCAGCACGCCATAGCCAAAGACGGACGCGCTCTTGTCCGCGCGGCCGGCGCGCACGGCGGCAAGGTCAGGCTCCTCGCGGGCGACGCTGTAGTCGCTGCACAGCCCGTCGGGCGCGTCAAATATGGCGTCAAGCGAGCCGGAATAGCGCTCCAGTCCCAAAAAGAGGTCAACGAGAACCGCCTTGTGTCCGCGCGCGCGCAGGGCGCGGCAGACCTTGGTGCCGGAGGAGAGCGAAACGTTGCGCTCCATGCTGATTCCGCCCGCAAGAACGATGATATTCAAACAAAACCCTTCTTTCAATGTCAACATGACATACTTATACTATTTTAGCAGATGGTACTTTACCACAAATGCAAAAAAAATACAAGCATTGCGTGTGATTTCCCGTCCCAAAGCGTGAAAAATGCGCAGACAGCGCAAAAGACCCCTGCGGCACGGATGCGCCGCAGGGGTGAGGCATCAACGAAAGACGGTTCCCTCCGCATCGTAAAGCTCGATGCGGCGCACGCGGGCGAAGTCCGGCGCGTACTGCGGCAGCGCCGCGGTCAGCGCGCTTGCCAGCAGCGCCGGATTCAGACCCGGGTTCTGCGCCGCAACCACGACGTCCGCACGGACCAGAGCGTCCTCCTGCGTCCATTCAACGGAGCGAAGCAGCGGGATGACGTTGAGCTGCGTGAGCTCCTTGTGCTTCGTGCGCTTTTCGACGAGCACCTCCTCGCGGGAGAAAAGCTCCCGTAAGGCGTCCGTCGTTCCGGGCGGCACGCCGCCGTCATAGTCCAGCTCCAGGCGCGCACGCAGTAGGGCAAGCTCCCGCGCGGGACGCTGCACGCGGTAGCACGAGCGCACGCGCAGCCCCGCGGGCAGACCCTCGTTGAGCATCTCGGCAATGCCCGTGCCGTCAATGTCCTGCTCGACCTCAAAGTCCAGCAGCTCGCAGTCGCTGCTCTGTCCCACGGGCAGCGGCAGCACGATGGAGATGAGCGGGTGCGGGTGGAAGCCCTGCGAGTGGCGCAGTTCCAGTCCGCCGCGCGGAAACACGCGCTGGAAGGTGCGCATCAGGTCGAGATGCGAGATGTAGGAGGCCTGCGCCTCCTTGACGAACAGCAAACGCAGCTTAGCCATCGCACGCCCTCCCTATGAGACAGTTTGCCCCGCAGCCGGAGCACTGGCTGCGGCAGTCCGGCGTGGTGACGCCTTCATGGCAGCGGTCATGCTCGCGCATCAGGAAGGACTCGGACACGCCCACGTCGATGTGCGCCCAGGGCATAAGCTCGCCGTGCGCGCGGCTGCGGTTGGCATAGAAATGCGGGTCAAGTCCGCACTCCGCAAACGCCTCCAGCCAGCGCGGGAGCGAGAAATACTCCTCCCAGGCGTCCAGCCGCGCGCCCTTGCGGTGCACCGCCTCCAGCACGGCGCACATCCTGCGGTCGCCGCGGGAGAGCACCGCCTCCATAAAGCTCGTCGGCGAGGGATGCCAGTTGTAGGTCACGGTTTTGGTGTTGATGCGCTCGCGCAGCAGCGCCACGCGGCGCTCGTATTCCTCAATTGAAATCTGCGGCTCCCACTGGAACGCCGTGTGCGGCTTCGGCACGAACCAGGAGGTGGACACCGTGATGCGCACGCCGCGGTTTTTGTTGCTCGCGCTCTCGCGCCACGCGTGCATAACGTGGGCGGCAACGTCTGCGATGGCCGCCACGTCCTCGTCGGTCTCGGTCGGAAGACCCAGCATGAAATACAGCTTCACCGCGCTGTAGCCGCCCGCAAAGGCGCGGCGGCAGGAGGCAAGCAGGTCGTCCTCGGTCAGGTTTTTGTTGATGGCGTCGCGCAGACGCTGCGTCCCCGCCTCCGGCGCAAAGGTCAGCCCGGTCTTGCGCCCCTTCTGCAGCCGCTCCATCAGCGCCATGGAGAAGTTGTCCGCGCGCAGCGAGGGCAGCGAGAGGTTCAGGTGCTTTTGTTCGCAGAACGGCTCCAACTCGTCGCAAAGCTCCACGAGTCCCCGATAGTCCGAGGTGGAGAGCGAGGAGAGCGTCATCTCCTGATAGCCCGAGTCCTCGACGCTCTCGCGCGCATACTGCGCGCACAGCTCGCGCGAGCGGTTGCGCACCGGCCTGTAAACGTATCCCGCCTGACAGAAGCGGCAGCCGCGGATGCAGCCGCGAAACAGCTCCAGCGTGATGCGGTCCTGCACGATTTCGGTTGAGGGGACGATGGTCTTGCTCGGGTAATACGCCTTGTCCATGTCGGTGACGATGCGCTTGCGCACGCGCGCGGGCGCGCCGTCGCGCGGCGTGATGGCGGCAACCGTGCCGTCCTCGTGGTAGCTGACGTCGTAGAGGCTTGGGACGTACACGCCGCCGATGTGGCAGGCGCGGCGCAGAAACGCCGCCTTGTCCCAGCCCTCGCGCTTCGCCTGCCGGTACAGCTCCAGCAGCTCGACAATCTGCTCCTCGCCCTCGCCGAGCAGCGCAAGGTCGAGAAAGTCCGCGATGGGCTCGCAGTTGTACATCGCCGTGCCGCCGGCGATGACCAGCGGGGTCAGCGCGTCGCGCTGCGCGCTGCGCAGCGGGACGCCTGCCAGGTCGAGCATGTTGAGCAGGGCGGGAAACGCCATCTCGTAGCCCACGGAAAAGGCGATGACGTCAAACTCGCCGATGCTGTCGCCGGACTCCAGCGCATAGAGCGGAATCTGCGCCTTGCGCATCTCCTCCTCCATGTCCCCCCAGGGATGGAAGCAGCGCTCGCACCACACGCCCTCCATATTGTTCATGACGCCGTATAGGATGCGCATGCCAAGGTTGGACATGCCAATCTCATAGGTGTCCGGAAAGCAGAACGCGACACGGGTGTCCACCTGTGTCTTGTCCTTCATAATCGCGTTATACTCCCCGCCGACGTATCGGGCGGGCTTCTGCACGCGCGGCAGGATTCGTTCCAGTTTTTTATCCATGGGCTGTATTCTACACGCTTCCCAACGGTTTCGCAAGCCCAAATTGCGGCAAAGATGCTCTCACGGCGCGAAAAAACGCCGGACGCACGGGCGTCCGGCGCATTTTTCCTATCAGTTGTCCAGCCCAAGCAGCTCGTCCCGGTACTTCTCCTCGTCAATCTCCGTCGGCTGTCCGGTTCCCGTGTCCTCCTGCTGCTCGCCGTCCGTCGGCGTTTCCGGCGGTTCCGGCTCCGTCGTGTCTCCGGTATCCTCCCCCGGCTGCGTCGGGTCCGTTGTCGGTTGCTCCGGCTCCGTCGTCGGCTGCTCGGGGTCAACCGTCGGTTGCTCCGGTTCCGTCGTCGGCTGGACCGGATCCGTTGTCGGCTGAACCGGCTCCGTTGTCGGCTGGACCGGCTCCGTCGTCGGCTGGACCGGCTCCGTCGTCGGCTGAACCGGTTCCGTCGAAACCTCTTGGGAGGGCTGTTCATTGAGGTGCCACGTGCAGGTGCACAGCGCCTGAATGTCCACCAGCACCGCGCCGCTGTCCCGCGCCTGAATGGGCGCCTCGTTGGGCATGCTTTGCAGCAGTCCCCGGTCGACCAGCAGCGCATAGTTGGCGTACTCGGTATCGTTCATCGGGCGGTAGAGCAGCTCGCGCTGGTAGCCAAAGCCCTTTGCCGTGTTGGGCCGCTTCAGGTCAACCGCGTAATGCGTCTCCAGCGTTTCCTCCGGGCAGAAGTGTCCTGCCGGCATGCCGCTGACGGAACAGTACGGAACGCCGACGTGCGCGTCGCACACCAGTGTGGGC
>JAILRK010000241.1 GCA_024698225.1 Oscillospiraceae bacterium
ATGTACCCGTCGCTGGAGTGATAGGGCACGCCGCACATGGGCGTCTGCTCCTCCTTCACCTTGCCGCGGTCGCGCGTGGTGAGGGTGAGGTCCAGCTCGCGGGACGCGGTGCGCGCGTCCTCGTCGAACATCTCGTAAAAGTCACCAAGGCGGAAAAACAGAATCTCGTCCGGATGCTCCGCCTTGATTTCCAGGTATTGCTTCATCATGGGGGTGAGTTCTGCCATGGTGTTCCCCGCTTTCTCAAGTGTTTCCCGTATCAGAGCGTAATCACGCTGCCGCCGTGCATGGGCTGCAGCCGCTCGCCGAGGGTCTCGGCAAGCATCCCGTAGGCCTCCGTGCCGGTGCAATGGCCGGTGTAATAGCGCGTGCCGGGGCGCGCGGCAAGCTCGCGGGCAATCTGCTCCACCAGCGCGCGCGGCTCCGTCCGCCCCAGCGAGGGGCTGTAGAGGTGGAAGCCCGCCAGCACGGCGTCGGGCGCGCGCCCGAGAATCTCCTCGGCGCGGCGCAGGATGTTGACAATGCCGTTGTGCGCGCAGGCGGCAAGGAGCGCCGTCTTTCCGTTTTCGCTGACCAGCAGATTCTGCTCGTGCAGGAAGCGGTCGGGCGGGTAGTCCTCGCCCTGCTTCTCACGCAGACTGTCGTTGGCATGGGACCAGTAATCCCGCCCCATGCCGCCGGAGAAGACCGTCAGCTCCTCGTCCAGCACCGTCACGCCCTCGGTGTAGCAAAAGCGCGTCTCATAGCGCCGCAGCGCCCGGTCCAGCCCGAGGTAGCGGCACTTGCGCGGCGTGACGACGTAGTATTCGCCCCAGGCGCGCTTTTGCAGGTAGACGTTTGCGCGCTCGTTGCGGCGGCAGAACAGCTCCAGTCCGCCGCAGTGGTCGTCGTGGGAGTGCGAGAGAAAGGCGATGTCCACCGCCTTGACGTCCACGCCGAGCGCCTCCGCGTTTTCCAGGAACATGGCGTTCGGACCCATGTCGAACAGGACGCTGTGGCGCGCCGTGGCGACGTGCATCGAAAGCCCGTGCTCGCAGCGGATGCCCGGGCGGCACGCCTCGTTTTCCAAAAGAACCGTGATTTTCATTCGCTCAGAACCTCCCCATACAGTGCCCAGGTGTTGCTGTCGGTAATCCGCGCCGTGGCAAAGCTGCCGATGCGCGCCCGGTCGCCCTTTGCGCGCACAAGCCGGTTGCCCTCCGTGCGGCAGGAGAGCGGGAACGCCGGGTCGTCGCTCTCGCCGTCAATGAGCACGCGCAGCGTCCTTCCGACGTAGGCGGCGTGCTTTTCCGCGCTGTAGGCGTTCTGCACGGCAAGCAGGCGGTCAAACCAGCGCTGCTTCTCGGCGCGGGGCACGTTGTCCTCCATCTGCGCGGCGGGCGTGCCGGGGCGCGGCGAAAAAATGAAGGTGAACAGCGCGTCGAAGCGCGCCTCCTCCACCAGGGAAACCGTGTCCATCGCCTCCGCCTCGGTCTCGCCGGGGAAGCCGATGATGACGTCGCTGGTGAGCACCAGCTCCGGCATGGCGCGGCGGGCGCAGGCAATCAGCTCCAGGTAGCCCGCGCGCGTGTAGGGGCGGCGCATCGCGCGCAGCACGCGGTCGTTCCCGCTCTGCACCGGCAGGTGCAGGCACTTGGCGACGTGGCGGCAGCGCGCCATCGTTTCAAAGAGCTTGGGCGTGGCGTCCTTGGGCTGGCTGGACATGAAGCGCAGCCAGTAGTCGCCCTCAATGGCGTCGATGGCGCGGAGCAGGTCGGCAAAATCATAGTCAATGGGCAGGTCGTTGCCGTAGCTGTTGACGTTCTGCCCCAGCAGGTAAATCTCCCGGTAGCCCGCGGCAATCAGCTCGCGGCACTCGGCGATGATGCGCTCGGGGTCGCGGCTGCGCTCGCGCCCGCGGACGTAGGGCACGATGCAATACGAGCAGAAGTTGTTGCAGCCGTACATGATGCTCACCCACGCGCGCACGGTGCCGTCGCGGCGGACGGGCAGCCCCTCGGCAATGCGCCCGTGCTCGTCCTCGATGGCAAAGGTGCGGGAATGCTCGGTCAGCACGCCGTACAGCAGCTCCGGCAGCCGCCACTCCGCCTGCGGGCCGAGCACGAGGTCCACGTGGCGGTAGCTCTCGCGCACCTTGTCCGCAATCCGCTTCTGCTGCGCCATGCAGCCGCACAGAACAAGCACCTGCTCCGGCTTTGCCGCCTTGGCGTGCGTCAGCTCGCCGAGCGCGCCGAACACGCGCTTTTCCGCGTGCTCGCGGATGGCGCAGGTGTTCAGCAGCACCACGTCCGCCGTGCGCGCGTCCGTCGTCGGCGCAAAGCCCATCTCCGCGAGCATGCCCGCAAGCACCTCGCCGTCGGCGACGTTCTGCTGGCAGCCGAAGGTGTCCACCAGCGCCGTCGGCGCGCGCGTGCGCGCATCGGCGAGCGCGCGCACGCGCTGCATATACTCTTTCTGTCGCGCAAGCTCCTCCGCGCTGACCAACACCTCTCTGCGTTCCAACTCTCTGTCCTCCGAACCGTCCTTGTGCGTCCGCCCGCCGTCTTCGGCGGTCCGGGCAGACGCCATATTTTTACGGATATAGTGTACCACAGGCGAAAACAAGTTGCAAGGACGCCGCAGGAAAAAATGTCGCGTGCGTTCCGCTCTTCTCCTTGCTTTTTCCCCTTTGCCGCGGTATAATATATCCGCTTTTTTAGTTGCGAGCAGCAACAACGAACAAATCTGCAAAAGCCGCCGTCCCCGGGACTGCTTTTGAACATAAGGGGTCTGACTATGAAGAAGCTCATCTGCCTGATATTGAGTCTCTGCATGCTGCTGTCGCTCAGCGCCTGCAACAGCGCGAATCCGCCGACGACCGGCGGGACCGAGCAGACCGTATCCGAATCCTACCGCCGGTACGGTCACGTCACCAAGGTGACGGTTGACCTCAGCAGCGGCTGGACGGCGCTGTTTGACGAGGACGGCGTCCGGCTGTACAACGGTCCGAGCGACGACGGCCGCGCGCCGGTCGCCCGGGGCAGCGTCATCAGCCGCCCGGAGTACAACCGTCTGGTGGCGGAGCACAGCGACAACAGCACCTTCTCCGGAAAGAACGACCACGCCAAGTACAGCGAAGGTCCGGAGGGCGGCATCCACTCGCTCTTCGCGGTGGGCAACGGCGCGTATTATCACATCGCCGTCAAATACGGCGCCGGCGCCGAATCCATCTATCCGCGTTTTCTCGTCACGCCGGATGAGGAGGCGGAGGCGGCCGTTCCCGAGAAGGGGCTCGACTACCTCACGCTGGTCAACCGGCTCAACCCCCTGCCGGACTGGTGGGAGGACCATATGACGACCACGGAGTTCACCAACGCCCTGGGCAACACCATCACGGTGGAGAAGCAGGCCTACGCCGCCTATCTGCGCCTGAAGGACGCGCTGGCGCAGGAGGGCATCGACGTCGTCGTTTCCGGCGCGTATCGCAGCGCCGACGAGCAGCAGGAGCTGCTGGCGGACATGGTCGCCACGTACGGCGCGGCGTACACCGCGGACCACGCCGCATTGCCGGGCTATTCCGAGTATCAGACCGGTCTTGCGCTGGATTTGTCCCTGGTTGTCGACGGCACAATCGTGACGGACAGCGACGAGCTGCTCGCCTGCACCGAGCTTTGGTCGACCATCCACGCAAAGCTGGCGGACTACGGCTTCATTCTGCGCTGCCCGCGCTTCCGCGAGCATATCACCGGCCTCCGCTACGCGCCCTGGCACATCCGCTACGTGGGCAGCGTGTCCGATGCGCAGGAAATCATGTCCGCCGGCGTCTCGCTGGAGGAATACCGCGGCGCGGTCAGCGGCAGGGATATTCCCGTTGACCTCGGCGAGTCCGTCACCTTCTGGCCCATGGAGCTGTACGACGCCGCCATCACCACCAAGTACCGCTTCTCCACCTTCACCGACTGCACGCTGCAGAGCGTGCGCTATGCCGGCGACAGCTTCAACACCTCGGAAAACGTCGCCTGGCTCAGCGAGCTGGCAGACGCCCCGCTCTATCAGGTCGTCCAGTTCTTCACGAGCTTCAAAACGGGGACGAATCCCCCCGAGCCGCTCAAGCCCCTGACCACCTACACGGATTATCCCTGGTGGCTCGGCCGCACCGAGGGCGGCGAATGGATTCTCGTCACCTGGGGCTGACGCGCAGCCGCCCCTTCCCCGGCGGCGCTTTCCCCGGGCCCGTGACAAACACCGCAATAAATGAAGTCCTGCCCCGGCTCACAGCATCTGTGGTCCGGGACAGGACTTCACTTTTACACAATTGTCGGAGAAAACGGAACCTCGCTTCTCACTCGCCCTTGAGCATATTCAGCAGTTCTTCAACGCTCTTTCCGCTCTTCTCAATCGCAGCAAGCAGCTCGGCTTTTTCCTCTTCGGCCTTCTTCGCAGCCGCGATTTTATCGCTCTCCGCCTTTGCCTTCACAAGCGCCTTCATCTCGGCTTTCTTTGCCTTCAGCGCAGCGGCGAGCTCTTCCACTTCCTGTTCAACAGCCGCGAGTCTTTCCTCCACATTTTCGACAAGCATGGTCTTTTTGTTCTTCGACCCCTTCGGTCTCGCCATTGTCTACATCTCCTTTCTCATGCGGGATATATGTATTATATATGGTGACAAAGATGATGTCAATTAGGACCGAACTATTTTTTCATAAAAAGTCGAAGTTTTTGCATATATTTCTACCCCATAACGGTGGAGCGGGCATATCTGTCGCCGCATCACGCCTTGCATAACCCCGGCGGTTATGCTATGCTTTGTCCAAAGAGAAAGGATGATACCATGAAACGAACCACGCTCCTGCTTGCCGCACCGTTGCTTATTTTACTCTGCGCCGCCGTCATTCTCCTCCGCGGCTCGTCGTATACGCTCTCGCTCCCCGTGGACCCCTCCGCGGGCGACGCCGACGCGTATCTCGTGCACTTCGAGCAGAACCACGAGGTCGTCCGTCTGGCGCGGCGAGAACTGGACGGCGACACCCTGCGCCTGACCCTCCGCTCCGTTTCCGAGGGAAAGGCGTTCGTCGACGTTTACGCGCCGGACGGCGAGGAAATCTATCTCGACGTGCTGTACGTGCACGCCTTCGGCATTCTGACCGTCAACCATTATTTTGGCAGCGCCTCCGGCAGCGCGGTTCTCCCCTTCGCCGTCGTGCTGTACCTTGCGCTGCTTCTCTGGTACGAGGCGCTGCGTTACCGCAGCGACATGCGGCGGAGCCTGTACCAATACACAAACATCCGGCATCTGGGCTGGCTCATCTACGTCGGCTCGCTGCTGCTGGGGCAGCTGCCGCACCTCCTGGCCAACGACTCGCTGATTGACACCGTCAAAACCACCCTGGGCACGGCGTCGCTGCTGTCGTTCGTGGCGCTGCCCATTGCCTTCGTCGTGTCCATTCTGGTCACGCTCAGCAATTTCCGGCTCATGCGCAAAGAGGGGCGCAACTGGCGCAACATGCTCGGCATGCTGCTCGGGCTTCTCGTCTGTCTCGGCACGATACTCCCGAACGCGCTGTCCGCGTATCTGCAGCGCGTCACCTTTGTGGACGTGCACAACGAGCAGGGCGCGGCGTTGTACCTTGAGATGCTCGTCGAGGACACCGTGCTGGTCACGGTGACCTATCTCGAATGCATCCTGCTCAGCACGATTCTGCTGAGCGTCAAGGCAGCGCGGCGCATCCCCGCCTTTGACAAGGAGTATATTCTCATTCACGGCTGCCAGCTTCGCAAGGACGGCACGCCCACGCCGCTGCTGCGCGGCAGGGCGGACCGCGCGCTGGAATTTGCGCGCATGCAGCAGGAGGCGACGGGCAAGCCGCTCGTCTTCGTCCCCTCCGGCGGGAAGGGCACGGACGAGGTCATCTCCGAGGCGGCGTCCATCCGCAACTACCTGCTCGCCGCCGGCGTGCCCGAGGAGCGAATCCTGCTCGAGGACCGCTCCGCCAACACCGAGGAGAACATGCGTTTCTCCGCGGCGCTCATCCGCAGCGTGTCGGGCAGCGACGCGCCGAAGGTCGCCTTTGCCACCACCAACTACCACGTGTTCCGCTCCGGTATTCTCGCCGAACAGCAGGGCCTGCACGCCGAGGGCATCGGCAGCAAAACCCGCAGCTATTTCTGGGTCAACGCCTTCGTGCGCGAGTTTATCGCCACGCTCTACGCCGAGCGGAAAAAGCACCTGCTCGTCATCACCGTCATGCTCGCGGTCGTGTATGCCATGATTGGCATGCTGTATCTGTCCAACCGGATGTGACGCTGACGCGTCAAACAACGGCAGTGGAAACTGATACTGATTTCAAATCAAAATGATTGATTTGAAATCGCGCGTGCTTCGCACGCTCATGCCGCGCAGAGCGCGTCATGTCGTCTCATGCGATACCTACGCGCCTGCGGCGCTATCAAAATGCTTTTCAAGCATTTTG
>JAILRK010000107.1 GCA_024698225.1 Oscillospiraceae bacterium
CCCCCGCTCCCGCCGCTGCCCCCGCTCCCGCCGCCGCTCCCGCTGCCGGAGGTGCAGGCGCCGTCACCTCCCCGATGCCCGGCACCATCCTTGACGTCAAGTGCACGGCGGGTCAGGCGGTCAAGGAGGGCGACCTCCTGTTCATCCTCGAGGCGATGAAGATGGAGAACGAAATCTTCGCTCCCGCCTCCGGCACCGTTTCCTCTGTCGCAGTGCAGAAGGGCGCTTCCGTCAACCCCGGCGACACGCTGTGCGTGATCGGCTGAGAAACAAAGCGAACCCCTCTAAAACTGTGAAAGGAAAGCTGGAAAAATGCAAGCTATTATAAACTTCGCGCAGCAGACCGGCTTCTATCAGTTCTCGCAGGGCGGCAACTGGAAAATGCTGATCATGATTGCCATTTCCTTCGTCCTGCTGTATCTGGCGATTGTCAAGCAGTTCGAGCCGCTGCTCCTTCTGCCCATCGCCTTCGGTATGCTGTGCACCAACCTTCCCGGCGCGGACATGTTCCACGAGATTTTCTTCGCCGGCGGACACGTCCACTGGGACATGTTCCACGGGGACCCGATTCAGGCGGCGGAGCTGTATGAGCTGCTGCAGCAGGGCGCGCTGGTGGACGTCATCAAACCCTACGCCGACCAGCTCGTTGCCGCGGCGAACGCCGCCTTCGGCGCCGAGCAGGTCGCACAGGTCACGGCGCAGTTCGTGGCGCAGGGCTCCACAGAGCTTGAGGCTGCGCTGCAGGCGGTCGCCTCCGCGCAGGAGGCCGCCGAGATGTACGGCGTGGAGATGGCGAACGTCACCGTCACCGCGGGTCTGCTCGACATCCTCTACCTCGGCGTCAAGCTGGGCATCTACCCCTGCCTCATCTTCATGGGCGTGGGCGCGATGACCGACTTCGGCCCGCTGATTGCGAACCCGAAGTCCCTGCTGCTCGGCGCGGCTGCGCAGTTGGGTATCTTCATGACCTACGTGGGCACCCAGTTCATGGGCTTCACCTATCGTGAGTCCTCCTCCATCGGCATCATCGGCGGTGCGGACGGCCCGACGGCGATTTACGTCACCTCGCGCCTCGCCCCGCACCTGCTCGGACCCATCGCCGTTGCCGCGTATTCGTACATGGCGCTGGTGCCGGTCATCCAGCCGCCGATTATGAAGGCCCTGACCACCAAGGAAGAGCGCGTCATCAAGATGCGCCCGCTGCGCGTGGTCAGCCAGAAGGAGAAGATCATCTTCCCGATTATGATTACGGTCTTCGTGGCGCTGCTGGTGCCCTCCGCCGCGCCGCTGATTGCCTGCCTGATGCTCGGCAACCTCGCCAAGGAGTCCGGCGTTGCCGACCGTCTGCAGAAGACCATGTCCAACGAGCTGATGAACATCGTCACCATCTTCCTCGGCTTCACCGTCGGCGCCACCGCGACCGCCACCACCTTCCTCTCGCTCCAGACCATCGAGATCATGATCATGGGCGTTGTGGCGTTCGGCTTCGGCACCGCGGGCGGCCTGGTCCTGGCGAAGGTGATGAACCTCTTCCTCAAGGAGAAGATCAACCCGCTCATCGGCTCCGCCGGCGTTTCCGCCGTCCCGATGGCGGCGCGCGTGTCCCAGGTCGTCGGTCAGAAGGAGAACCCCTCCAACTTCCTGCTCATGCACGCCATGGGCCCGAACGTTGCGGGCGTGATTGGCTCCGCCATCGCCGCCGGTACCCTAATGGCGCTCTTCGGCTGAGACAACAGCATTCTAAGCCAACAAAAAACGGCAGTCGCAGGACTGCCGTTTTTTTGTCGGCGCGGCGCGCAGCAGACGGCTGGAAGCAGGAACCCGCCTGCAGCGCCGAGAAAAAGCTGCGGTTTTTCTTGTCATGGCGCAGGATGTGTTATATAATATGGAATCAAATCAGATGTTGGAGGGATGACGATGAACTACAACGATTTTACGCCGGAGCAGGCGAAGGCGGAATACGCCAAAACCCTTGCCGAGTTTGAGGCCATCAAGGCGAAGGGACTGAAGCTGAACATGACGCGCGGCAAGCCGTCGAAGCAGCAGCTCGACCTGGTCAGCGACATTCTGACCGTGCTGAGCGACGGCGCGGACTGCGAGGACGAGGGCATCGACGCGCGCAACTACGGCGAGCTGTCCGGCCTGCCCTGCGCGCGCAGGTACTTTGCCGACGTCCTCGGCTGCAAGCCGGAGCAGGTCTTCGCCGGCGGCAGCGCGAGCCTGACGCTGATGTACGACCTCATCGCCAAGGGCATGACCCACGGCCTGAAGAACAGCCCGCGCCCCTGGTCGCAGGAGACGGGGCTCAAGTGGCTCTGCCCCGCGCCGGGCTATGACCGCCACTTCAAAATCACGCAGAGCTTCGGCTTCGAGCTCATCACCGTTCCCATGACCGCCGGCGGACCGGACATGGACGTCGTTGAGGAGCTGGTCAAAGACCCCAAGGTCAAGGGTATCTGGACCGTGCCGAAGTACTCCAACCCCGACGGCATCATCTATTCCGACGAGACCATCCGCCGCTTTGCCGCGCTGAAGCCCGCCGCGCCGGACTTCACGCTCATCTGGGACAATGCCTATGGCATCCACGAGTTCGAGGGCGAGTACGTGCCCTTCCCGGACATCCTCTCCCTCTGCGAAGCGCAGGGCAACGGCGACATGGTCTATGAGTTCGCCTCCACCTCGAAGATTACGCTGCCGGGCGCGGGCATCTCCTGCATGGCCTGCTCCGAGGCGAACATGAAGTATCTGCTGGCGCTGATGGGCATCCAGATGATTTCCTTCGACAAGGTCAACCAACTGCGCCACGTCCGCTACCTCAAGGACAAGGCGCACACGCTGGAGCTGATGAAAAAGCACGCTGCCATCATGGGCCCGAAGTTCCGCCTCGTGGTGGACGTGCTGCAGCGGGAGATTGCGCCGCGCGGCCTTGCCACCTGGCACGAGCCGAAGGGCGGCTACTTCGTGTCCGTCAACGTGCGCCCCGGCTGCGCGAAGCGCACCTGGGAGCTCTGCCGCGAGGCGGGCGTCGCCCTGACCGACGCGGGCGCGACCTTCCCCTACGGCAAGGACCCGCAGGACAGCAACCTCCGCGTCGCGCCCAGCCTCCCGCCGCTCAGCGAGCTGGAGGAGGCGATGGCGGTCTTCTGCGTCTGCCTGCGCCTCGCCGCGCTGGAGCAGATGACCAGATAAGCCCCGCGCCGGCAGGACGCCGACACGGCTCCAAGACAGAAAAACGCGTATCCGAAGTGACCGGATACGCGTTTTTTGCAGGCTTGAGAGTGCGGTTTATTTCTTGTTGTAGGCTGCAATGCCGAGGCCGAGCAGCTCGATGGCGCGCTCCAGCTTCTCTTTTTCGAGGACGTAGGCAATGCGCACCTCGCTGCGGCCCTTGCCGGGCGTGGCGTAGAAGGGCTCGCCGGGGGCGAACATCACGGTGTCGCCCTTGTCGTCAAACTCCTCCAGCAGCCAGCGCTGGAAGGCGTCGGCGTCGTCCACGGGCAGGTCCGCCATGAGGTAGAACGCGCCGCCGGGGCAGACGCAGCGAACGCCGGGAATCTCCTGCAGCTTCGCCACCACGGTGTCGCGGCGGAGCTTGTACTCCTCGCGCACGGCGGCAAAGTATTCGGGGCCGACGGTGTAGAGCTTGGCAGAGGCGACCTGGTCCAGCGTGGAGACGCTCAGGCG
>JAILRK010000111.1 GCA_024698225.1 Oscillospiraceae bacterium
ATTTTACCCAGTCCGCATACGTAACAACAACAGAAGAAAAGGCTTTCACGGAAAAGAGGCCCTTCGCATTAACCGGAGATTTATTCCCGAAGATCATCGTTCGACATGACATCTGCAAGCGGTGGCATGACGATAATGGTATTCTGAATATTGGAATTCTGGACTTTTTGCTGGACGACGGAATCATATAAGCACGAAAACATGGTTGAGAACTTGCTTTATTCCTTATGCAAGTTCTCAATGGACCCCCCAACCGCAAGATTAACATAACACCGCTCGATTTCAACCGAAGTCGGGCGGTTCCCTTTTTGCGCCGCAACAAATTGAAATCACGATTGCTACTCCGCACCGAATTGTGCTATAATAGATTGGTTAAACAGGTATGCAATCCCGCCGCGCGCTCCGGCAGGCGCGCGGGATTGCCACAAGGAGGTTGTTCACCCATGATGCCCAACAAACGGCTGCTCGCCCTGGTGCCGGAGGCGATGCGCCATATTCTGCGAAAGGTGCTGTGGAGCTGGCTGAGTCTTGCGGCGGGAATCGTCCTGTGGTTCGCCGTGGGACGGCAGCTCCGGGTGCTGATGGAGGGCGGCGGGCTGCTGCCGTCGGTGTTTGCGCTGGCGGCGGCGTGCATCGTCATCCGCTTCGTGCTCACGCGGCGCATTGCCGCCGAGACGCACCTTGCCGCCGCCTGCGTCAAGACAAAGCTGCGCGGCGACATTTACCGCAAGCTCCGCCGCCTCGGTGCGCTCTACGCCGACAGCTTTCCCACCGCCGAGGTCGTGCAGCTCGCCGGCGAGGGCGTGGAGCAGTTGGAAAGCTACTTTGGAAATTACATCCCGCAGTTCTTCTTCGCCATGCTCGCGCCGCTGACACTGCTGCTGGTCTTCCTGCCGCTCTCGCCCCTGACGGGCGTGGTGCTGTTCCTCTGCGTGCCGCTGATTCCCGTGGCGATTGCCAAGGTACAGCGCTTTGCCAAGAAGCTGCTCGGCAAGTATTGGGACGCCTACGCCAACCTGGGCGACAGCTTTCTGGAGAACCTGCAGGGCCTCACCACGCTCAAGGTCTACGGTGCGGACGCGCAGCGCCACCGCGAGATGAACGCCGAGGCGGAGCACTTCCGGATTGTCACAATGAAGGTGCTGACGATGCAGCTCAACTCCGTTACCATCATGGACTTCGTCGCCTACGGCGGCAGCGCGCTCGGCTGCATCCTGACGGCGCGCAGCTATCTGCACGGCGGCGTCGATTTCGGGCAGGCCTTTGCCATGGTGATGCTGTCGGCGGAGTTTTTCCTCGCCATGCGCGCGCTGGGCAGCTATTTCCACACCGCCATGAACGGCGTGGCGGCAAGCGAGCGCATGTTCCGCCTGCTCGACCTGCCGGAGCGCCCGGACGGAGCGGAGCGCGCCGCCGACGGTGACATCGTCCTCGACCGCCTCACCTTCTCCTATGACGGCGAAAAGAACGCCCTGCAGGACCTGTGCCTCACCATTCCGCGCGGCGCGCTGGTTTCCGTGGTGGGCGCGTCCGGCTGCGGCAAATCCACGCTGGCTGCCATCCTCTCCGGGCTCCGCACGGACTATTCGGGCAGCGTCACCCTCGGCGGAACCGAGCTGCGCGACGCCACCGCCGAAAGCCTGCGGGCGCTTGTGACCGTCGTGTCCTCCGGAAGCTATCTCTTTGCCGGCACGGTGCGGGACTGCCTTGCGGACGGCAAGGCGGACGCAACCGACGCCGAGATGGCGGAGGCGCTGCGCACGGTCGCGCTGTGGGACTTCGTCGCGGCGCAGGGCGGGCTGGACTTCACGCTCAGCGAGCGCGCGGAGAATCTCTCCGGCGGACAGCGGCAGCGGCTGGCGCTGGCGCGGGCACTGCTGAAAAACAGCCCCGTCTACATCCTCGACGAGGCGACCAGCAACATCGACGCCGAGAGCGAGGCAGCGATTATGAACGCCGTCCACGCCATGCGGCGGCAGCATACCGTTCTGCTCATCTCCCACCGCCTTGCCAACGCGGTGAACGCGGACGCCATTGCCTATCTGGAGCACGGCGTGCTGCGGGAGACGGGCACGCACAGCGCGCTTCTGGCAAACAACGGCGGCTACGCCGCCCTCTTCCGCGCGCAGCAGGCGCTGGAGCAGCTTGGAAAGGAGGCGGCGGTATGAAACGGAGAAGCGGTATCCGCATCATGGGCGGTCTTCTGCGGCTGCTGACGCCGCTGCTGCACGTCATGCTCGGCTGCATCACGCTGGGCACGCTCGGTTATCTCTGCGCCATTTTCATCACGGTGCTGGCGGCGCATCTGCTGCTGACCGTCGCGGGCATGAGCCCGTGGGCGCTCTCCTTCGGGCAGACGGCGGCGCTGATGCTTCTGCTCGCCCTGGCGCGCGCGGGGCTGCGCTACGGCGAGCAGACCTGCGGGCACTACATCGCCTTCAAGCTGCTGGCGGTCATACGCGACAAGGTGTTCGGCGCGCTGCGCCGCCTCGCCCCGGCGAAGCTGGAGGGCAAGGGACGCGGCGACCTGATTGCCGTCGTCACGGGCGACATCGAGCTGCTGGAGGTCTTTTACGCCCACACCATTGCGCCGGTCTGCATCGCGCTGATTGTCAGCCTTGTGATGACGCTGATGATTGCCGCCTTCCACCCGCTGCTCGGCGTGCTGGCGGCGGCAAGCTACCTCATCGTGGGTGTCGCCGTGCCGCTGGCAAGCAGCAGCGCGGGGCGCGCTTACGGCATGGCGGCGCGCGCGCAGCTCGGCGGGCTGAACAACGTGTTTCTGGAAAGCCTGCGCGGCATCCGCGAGGTGCTGCAGTTTGGCATCGGGCAAACGAAAGAGGACGAAATCAGGACAAAGACGGCGCAGCTCAACGCCGTGCAGGGCGGCATCAAGCGCCACGAGGGCGCGGCGGCAAGCTGGTCCGGCGCGTTGGTGATGCTGCTGCCGCTGTGCATGCTGGGCGCGGCGATTGCGCTGCGCGCCCCCTTCCCCGCCGTGGTGCTGAGCACGGTCATGCTCTCGGCGTCCTTCGGACCGGTGCTGGCGCTGGCGAACCTCTCCGCGGCGATGGACGCCACGCTCGCCGCCGGTGAGCGCGTGCTCTCCCTGCTGGAGGAAGCGCCGGAGACGCCCGACGTCGTCAACGGCGAGACGCCGGACTTCACCGGCGCGGCGGTGGAGCACCTGAGCTTCGCCTATGACCGCGAGGAGATTCTGCACGACCTGTCCGCGGCCTTCCCCAAGGGCGAGATTGTCGCCGTGACCGGAAAGAGCGGCAGCGGCAAATCCACGCTGCTGAAGCTGCTGATGCGCTTCTGGCGCGCGGACGAGAACACGGTGAAGCTCTCGGACATTGACGTGGGGAAAATCGACACCGCGCACCTGCGCTGCCTGGAAAGCTACATGACGCAGGACACCGACCTGTTCAACGTCTCGGTGCGCGACAACATCCGCATCGGCAGGCTGGACGCCACGGATGCAGAGGTCGAGGCGGCGGCAAAAAAGGCGAGCATCCACGACTTCATCCTCACCCTGCCCCACGGCTACGACACGAAGGTCGGCGAGCTGGGCGACACGCTCTCCGGCGGGGAGCGGCAGCGCATCGGGCTTGCGCGCGCCTTCCTGCACGACGCGCCGCTCCTGCTGCTGGACGAGCCCACGAGCAACCTTGACAGCCTGAACGAGGGCGTAATTCTCAAGGCCCTGCGCGAGGAGGCGGCGCACACGGGACGCACCGTGGTGCTGGTGTCCCACAGAAAAAGCACGCTCGCCGTGGCAGAGCGCGCCTATGCGATTGAAAGCGGGCGGTTGAGCTGACACGGCGCCGCGCCGGAGACCTGCGCCCGCGGCCGTCCCCCGAATTCCGCAGACGTGGTCGCATTTTTGAAGGAATTTGCCTGAACTCAGGCAGAAAGGAAGCACAACATGGACATTATGGAGGCAATGCGCGCGCGGCATTCCGTGCGCAGCTATACGGACGCAGCAATCGAGGGCGAAACGCTGGCGAAGCTGGAGGCGGAGATTGCAGTCTGCAATCGCGACAGCGGGCTGCACATTCAACTGGTGCGCAACGAGCCGAAGGCGTTCGACTGCATGCGCGCGCACTACGGCAGATTCTCCGGCGTCAGGAACTACATTGCGCTGGTCGGTCGAAAGGACGAGCGGAAGCTGGAGGAGCTGTGCGGCTATTACGGCGAAATGCTCGTGCTGGCGGCGCAGGCGTTGGGACTGAACACCTGCTGGGTCGGCGCGTCCTTCCAGAAGGTGCCGAACGTGTTTCAGGTCTACAGCGATGAAAAGCTCGTGCTGGTCATCGCCATCGGCTACGGCGAGACGCAGGGCGCGCCGCACCGCTCCAAGGACGCCAAAGCCGTGAGCAAGGCAGAGAACGCCCCGGCGTGGTTCACAGCGGGCGTGGAGGCGGCGCTCCTGGCCCCGACGGCAATCAACCAGCAGAAGTTCTTCTTCACCCTGCAGGGCAGCGCCGTTTCCGCAAAATCGGGGCTCGGACCCTTCCACAAGGTCGACCTCGGCATTGCCAAGTATCACTTTGAGCTGGGCTCCGGCAAGGGCCGGGCGGTCTGGCTGTAACCCCTTCCGCATTCCGCCCGGTCGTGATAGAATCGTCACGACAGAACTGCAACAGGAGGACGCACCATGAACAGCGAAGCAAACGTCGCCGTCGTCACGGGCGGCGCACACGGCATCGGAAAGGCGGTTGCCGACGCCTTTACCGCGCGCGGCTGCACGGTCTTCGTGATTGACCAAAGCCCGGGCGACTGGTTTGTCGGAGACATCGGCAACAAAGAGACGCTGGAGCGCTTTGCGCGCCACGTCATCGAGCGCACCCACCGCGTGGACTATCTGGTCAACAACGCCCCGCCGCCCATGGCCGGCATCGACGCGTGCAGCTATGAGGCGTTCCAGCAGGCGCTCGCCATCGGCGTGACCGCGCCGTTTTACCTGACGAAGCTGCTCATGCCCTGGTTCGCGCCCGGCGCCTCGGTCGTCAACATCTCCTCTTCCCGCGACCGGATGAGCCAGCCGCAAACCGAGAGCTACAC
Organism: Oscillospiraceae bacterium; assembly: GCA_024698225.1. Taxonomy (GTDB): domain Bacteria; phylum Bacillota; class Clostridia; order Oscillospirales; family Oscillospiraceae; genus Hominicoprocola. Next base: position 5,068 of record JAILRK010000111.1, read on the forward strand.
CGCCGCGAAGGGCGGCATCTCCGCGCTGACCCACGCCATGGCGGTCAGTCTGGCGGGCAAGGCGCGCGTGAACAGCATCTCCCCGGGCTGGATTGACACGACGGGCGCAAGCATCACGGGCGCGGACGCGGCGCAGCAGCCCGTCGGGCGCGTCGGGAAGCCGGAAGACATCGCCGCAATGGTCCTGTTCCTCTGCTCGGAGCAGGCGGGCTTTCTCACCGGCGAAAACATCTGCATCGACGGCGGCATGACGCGGCAGATGATTTATCACGAAGACCACGGATGGATTTACAAAGAAGGAAACTGAGCATGGATACCAAGGGCATTCTGATTTGGGCTTTATTTCTCGCGTTTTGCGG